>JAYUOV010000149.1:0-13568 GCA_043760535.1 Chitinophagaceae bacterium | reverse complement strand
CAGAGTAGTTGGCAAAAAAATCGGTGCTAGTCATGGCTAATATATTTAGACGAAAATACTAAATATATTAGTGTAAACCAAATTGCGGATAGTCATTACCAATTGCATTTACAATTTAGTCCAAACCACGAAGTGGTTCAATAATAATAGCCGCGGGTGCAACCCGTGGTAAAAGTGAGTTTGCCAAAACAACCCTAAAGGGGTTGAGCTGATTATTCAGACTGTTAAATGCTGTAAATCATTAGTTTAACCCCTTCAGGGTTATGTTTGTAATTGTAAATTAAACCACGGGTGCAACCCGTGGCTATTGTTGTTTAACCCTTTTCAGGGTTAAAAGGTTGGACTATTAATCATGTCCAATTAGTATTAAACGCCAGTATATTTTTTGCAAAACGTCCTTATGTTTCTATAAGGTATAGTACTAAAAAAAACTACGAAACCAAATCTCCCCAATACTTACTATACAAATTTGAGGATTGCAAAAGTTTATCGTGGTTTCCCTGTGCTGCAATAGTGCCGTTTTCGAGTATATAAATACGGTCGCAGAAAGATTTTAGTACATGCAGCCGGTGGGTAATAAAAATAATGCCCATTTGTGGTTTCAGCTTTGCTAAAAGTTGCAATACAAACTGTTCTGTTTCTCTATCCAGGGCAGCAGTGGCTTCATCTAAAATTAGCAGTTGTGGCCTGTGGTAAAGTGCCCTTGCCAATGCTATTATTTGCTTTTGCCCACCCGAAAGATTAATGCCCTCCTCGCCTACAATGGTCATAACGGATTGCGGTAACCCATCTAAAAAGGGAGCAAAGCCTAATGCCGTTAAAAACTGAGCCACTTGCTGTGGTTTGGCTGCAGCATCTTCAAAAGCAATATTCTCTAAAACCGTACCGTTGAAGATATGAATATTTTGTGGCACCATGGCCGTTATCTGCCGCCAGTTTTGTAAAGATACTTCCGATAACGGCACATGCTCATTTACAGTAATGTTTCCATTTTCGTGTTGGTAATGCTGTTGCAGTATTTGTGTAATAGTGCTTTTGCCACAACCATTTTCGCCCATAATGGCTATTATTTCACCCTTTTTTAAACTGAACGATACGTTTTGAAAAAGTTGTTTCCGGCCGGGAAAACGGAAGGATAGGTTATGAGCTTGTAGAGATTTAAAGTTTGTTAGGGTTTTACCATCTTGGGTTGTTTCTGGTGTAATGCCTGTAAACTCAAACATTCTGTCAAATGCAATACTGGCCTCGTTAATGGGTATGGCTACAAGTGCAAGATTGGCTACACTCGGCAATAAACTACTGCACATACTAAATATGGCCATTAACTCACCTATTTTAATGTGGCTGTTAAATACCTGTAGTGTGGAGTATAGTAAAACTGATAACAAAAATAAAATGCCAATGGTATTTGCCAAAAGCGATAGTCGTATTTGGATATTGCCGAACAAATAAATATGTTGCTGAAATTGCTGATATACTTTCTTATTTTCTTGAGAAAACAACAACTGTTTGTTGTGGTTTTTAATAGGCTCAATACCTTGCAAGGTTGATATAAAATTAGCTTCACTTGCAGCGTAACTGTTCATAATGTTTTGCTGTCCCTTAATAATACTTTTATTATAACGATATATAATGTAAAAAAATATTGGCAATACTGCCATGCTAACCAATGCCACCTTCCAGGAATAAACGAAAAGGAAACTTAAAGTAACCAAAGTTATCAGGGCATCAATTACAACACTTCCTGCTATTTGATTGATTACTTTCTGTATTCGGGCAGTATCGTTAAGCCGGGCAGTAAGTTCACCAATTTTTCTCGTATCGAAAAATGGTTTGCCTAGTTGTAATAGGTGTGTATAAAAAAAATCTACCACCCTTAAGTTAAACCCTTTGGCCTGCCTAAGTAAAAGAATTTGCCTTAGATAGTTAAGACCTTCTTTTCCATAAAGTAATATGAGTACTAAAAAAATACCAAGGTATAATTTTGTAAAGTTTCGCTTTGGTATTATTTCATCTATAAGCCTTTGAGAAAAGATAGCCATTATTAAGCCTAACGCAGCTATTACAATGCCAATAGTTATAGAGATTCCCAAAACAGGTTTGTCCTCACTTATTAGTTCAAGAATCCATTTTCGCTTTCGGTTGCTATTATGTTTTGAAGTAATAAAAGAACTGTTAGGTGTTAGCGTTAAGCAAGCTTTGCTAACCCAAATGGTATCTAATTCGGAAATTGATAAATGAACCAATCCAACAGCAGGGTCGCCAATGATAAATTTGGTTTCATTTTTAATTTCTATAATACCATAACAAACAACATAATGTTGTAAAATACCCTTTTTTAAAACATGTAATATTACGGGGCTACCATGGTTTTGAAGTGTTACGATGTCAGCTTCGCAGCCTTCAGCATCAAAGCCCAACTGTTTAGCAGCCTGCAGTAAACCAAGCAAAGTAGTGCCGGTTATGTTTGTGCCGCTTAGTTTTCGTAAATCTTCCAGGGAAACGCTTCCTCCATAAAATTTAACGGTACTTAACAAGCAAGCCACACCACAATCTCTTTGGTCTTGTTGAAGGGTAAATGTTTTATGAATTTTATTCATTTATTTTTTTCATTAAAAAACTTTCTTTAGCATCCCCTCTGATTTTATATGTGAAAATGTTGTTCTTATAAATTAGTAATGTTGGGACTGAATTAATTCCAAATGTGTCAAAAGAAATATTGTGATTATCAACAAGAAATACCCCTTTATAGCCATTCAATGATTTAGCATAGTTTTTAGTAATATCCGTACTTTCTTGACTAATCCATAGAACTTCATAATTTTCAAGGCTTAAAGAAATGTTAGCCATTTTTTTAGCTAATTTTTTACACTCTGAACATTGTGAATCATAAAAATAAAATATTGTATTTCCTCTCAGAATGTTTTTTTTTGAAAAAACTGTACTATCGATATTACGAAATGTAAATTCCGGTATGGATTTTATGTTATTCTCCTTTTCCGTATTCTGTTTGCTTTTTAAAAATATTAAAAGGCTAGTTGTGAACACCGTAACTAGGAAAATAGTTACGAAAAGAAATTGTATTTTTTTCATAAAATTAAATACTTAGGAATGTAATTAAAACAATCCATAAAAACAAAAGAGGCAGATATGTCAAACAAACAATCTCAAATGATTTTTTTGAATTTATTTTTAAAATACTTGCATAATTAATAGATAGTGCTAATAAATAAGCGATGTCGTATAAATTAATACAACTAAATAAATAACTCAAATACTTAGGCACTTTTACTCCTTCCAAAAAATGGTTTAATGATAGGAGAGTTGCCATTGTTTGTGCATTTTCAATCGTGTTTCCAGCTATTATAATATAAATCAATTTTGATACAACCTGAATAATGAAAACAATTTCAGATGTCAAAGCCACTTCAAAAAATGATGAAAATAATTTTTCTTGTTCATTTAATTTGGAATAAACGTAAAAAGCTAAAGAAACAAAAAAACACCTAAGTATTATTAGTATGGGAATATAGAAATAACTTAATGATTCAATTTTATTGTTAGTCGTTAAAAAATTTTCTATTTCGCTGCTTTCAAATTGATTCCCTAGGATGTTGTAAAAAAAAGAATCAGTAAAAACTATATCATTAAATATATAAATTAATGATTGATTTAAAAGGATAAGAATTATTAGGAGAATAAAAATTAGCTTTCTACTCATTTTTATCTGATTGATTATTTTTTATTCGATAAATTTTATAAATGGCAATTCCAAAAAGTAAAAACCACGTACAAGCAATTAGTAATAAAATTACCTTTTTGGTAACATATTCTTTAGGAGTATCAACCATTACATTGATAGTATAGAAAAATAGTAATAGTTGTGAAAATCCAAAGCCAGCAAAAGAAATAAGTGATTTCATATTAATATATAATTTAATAAAATAATTATAGAGGATGCAAAAACTGCATCCTCTATACAAATATTTAGTCAAAACATCCGCCAGTGAATGCTCCTATTAGCCCGCCACCAACAGCTCCAATAGCAGTACCCCATCCAATTCCAACCCATGCAAAATATTTTCCTGCTTGAAATCCAGTACCAGCACCTGCAACAATGCCTCCTAAAATACCACCTAGACAACCAGCATCAGCAGTACCACCTACGACAATCGATTGTGCTTCAAAACTTAGTTTACGCATACAATTTGTTTTTAATGTTAATTAAATTCAGAAATTAATCCATACAGGCACTAGAAGAAAGTCCAGCAGCAACTCCGCCTAAATACAAGCCAACGGCAGCTCCAAAGGCTGATCCTACACCTGGAAAGAAACCAGTACCAATAGTGAATCCAGTACCTGCTCCACCAATCATACCTCCAGCTACTGTAAAAGCGCATTTCCAAAAACCACCACCCTCTATTTGCAAGAGGTTTTCATTTTTTAGTTTTACCATGACAATTTTTTTTTGTTTATTTTTCTGCTCTTCTTTTCCACAACCGGCCAGTTGCGAGGGCACACAACGTTACTCCCTGTGCAGTAATTAATTGCAGCGTAAAGATTTGCACAAAATGCAGCGTAGCAAAACGTAATTATTGAAATTGCTAACAGTTTTACTACATTTATTCAAAATTATTGAATTTTGATAGGTGAAAAGATAAAAAGACTACGGGAAGCAAAAGGAATGAGCCAAAAAGATTTTGCCGCTGCTTTACATATCTCCCCTGGCAGCATTAGTATGATTGAAACTGGCAAAACGCCCCTGATACATTATGACAGGATAAACAGGATTGCTGATGTATTGGGGGAAGACCCTGATACCCTGATTGCTAAAAGCAAACTAACCCAAACTTTTAACGACAAAGTGGAACATGGTTACACAGAAAACCTGTATGCTGAGAATAAAGAATTGGTGCAAGCTTTAAAAGAAGAATTGGCCACAAAAAATGCCCAATTGATAGCAAAAGATAATCAATTGGCTAAAAAAGACATTCAGCTAGAAAAGTTAATGGACATCATCAACAAAAAGTAAAAAATATAAAACTTTAAAACCAGCATTATTTACCCTTTAAACTTTTTCACAATCACACAGGCATTATGCCCCCCAAAGCCAAATGTGTTGCTAAGGGCCGCATTTACAGTACGTTTTTGTGCCGTATGGAAGGTGAAATTGAGTTTCGGATCTAAGGTAAGATCATCTGTAAAGTGATTAATCGTTGGGGGAACGATGTCGTGGATGACTGCTTTAATACAGGCAATCGCTTCTATAACGCCGGCTGCACCAAGGCAGTGGCCCGTCATAGATTTGGTACTGCTGATGTTGAGTTTGTAAGCATGTTCGCCGAAAACATCGGTAATGGCTTTTACTTCGGCACCATCGCCAAGCGGCGTAGATGTACCGTGGGTATTGATGTAATCAATCTCAGAAGGATTCATGCCTGCATCTTTTAATGCGGCAATCATAACATTTTTTGCACCTAACCCTTCGGGATGCGGGGCTGTAATATGGTGAGCATCGGCACTTGCACCGCCACCCGCAAATTCGCAATAAATTTTAGCACCACGGGCCAGGGCATGTTCCAGTTCTTCTAACACTAAAATGCCTGCACCTTCTCCCATTACAAAACCGTCACGGGTGGCATCGTAAGGGCGGCTTGCAGAAGCGGGGTCGTCATTGCGTTCACTGAGTGCTTTCATGGCATTAAAACCACCCACACCAGCTTCGCTTATAACTGCTTCGCTACCACCGCAAACCATTACATCGGCACGGCCAAGGCGAATATTATCTGCGGCTACCAATAATCCGTTGGTGCTGCTTGCACAGGCACTTACTACAGAAAAATTGGGCCCTCTAAAACCATGACGCATGGAAATATGCCCTGCGGCAATATCCAATATCATTTTAGGGATAAAAAAAGGATTAAAACGGGGAGTGCCATCGCCTTTGGCAAATTCTTCCACTTCCTGCTGAAAGGTGATAAGACCACCAATGCCGCTGGCAAGAATTACGCCAACCCTGTCTACATCTATATTGTCTTTGCTGATACCTGCATCGGCAATGGCTTCGTCTCCTGCCACCATGGCCAACTGGCTAAACCGATCCATCTTTCGGGCATCCTTTTCTTTAATATTAAGGAGCCGTACAGGATCGAAATTTTTTACCTCACAGGCAAACCTTGTTTTAAATTTAAACGCATCAAATAATGTAATAGCAGCAGCTCCGCTAACACCATTGATTAAACCATTCCAATATTCGTTGGTGGTGTTACCAATTGGAGTAAGAGAACCAATACCGGTTACAACTACACGTTTTAATTCGATCATAAGGCTTGCCTGCAAGATTAAAAAAAAGAGAAGATTACTTGGCGTGTTCTTCTAAATAAGCAACAGCCTGACCAACAGTGGTGATCGTTTCGGCTTGCTCATCAGGAATAGAAATGTTGAATTCTTTTTCGAATTCCATAATCAATTCAACAGTGTCGAGGCTATCGGCACCAAGATCGTTAGTGAAGGAGGCTTCGGTAGTTACTTCGGCTTCATCTACACCTAATTTGTCAACAATAATTTTCTTCACTCTTGTTGCAATGTCTGACATGGTATGTTATTTTAATTGTACGCCACAAAAATAGGTTTTTTGATATAGAAACAAAATCAACCTTTACCAAACTATCCACAACCCTAAAAACAGTTATAGAGCGGCATTTGGTAAGGCTTCTTGTTCTGTTTTTTTTAAAACCCCTTAATTTCAATTTTTATTTTTGTTTAACAAACCCATTATTTAAAATTGGCAGGATGAAACCAAAAGTACCAGAACTCCTTATAAGGTATGTTAGTACCGTTAAATGGAAGTTATTCAAACCATTTACGCTGTTTACTGCCGTTATATTGTCTTAGGTAAATTAGAAAACTTTAAAACGACAAGTACGTTATCTCTTATTATAAAGCCGCAATAAAAACAATACAAGTGAAAGCAATTATACCAGTAGCAGGTGCAGGCACCAAATTACGACCACATACTTACACACAACCAAAAGCTCTCATTCCAATTGCCGGCAAAACCATTCTCAGTTTTATTGTAGATCAGTTACAGGAGGCCGGTATTAAAGAATTTATTTTTATTGTAGGTTATTTGGGTGAAAAAATAAACGACTATGTAAAGGCTACTTATCCGCACTTAACCACACATTTTGTGTATCAAAACGAACGGCAGGGAACCGGCCACGCCATTAAACTAACCGGGGATATTGTAGGAAAAGATGAGGTAATAGTGGTGCTTGGCGACACCATTTGCGAATACGATGTAAAAGAAATAGTGAATAGCCCTTACAGTATGCTCGGCGTAAAAAAGGTAGATGATCCACGAAATTTTGGCGTAGCCGAAATAAACGATGAAGGCTTTGTAGAGCATGTGGTGGAAAAGCCAGCCATACCCAAAAGCAATATGGCATTGGTAGGTATTTACAAGCTAAAAGAAACCAAAATACTGTTTAGCTGCCTCAATAAAATTTTTAGCGATGAAATAAAAACGAACGGAGAATATAGCCTTACCGATGCATTGGAGTGTATGATACTGCAAGGAGCGAAATTTAAATCGTTTAAAGTAAAAAACTGGTTTGATTGTGGTAAAAAAGAAACCCTGCTTGAAAGCAATGCAACGCTGCTGAAAAAGTTTGGCGGCAATGTAAACCCGGTTAAACATGGCTATGAGAATACCATCATTATTCCGCCTGTGAGCATAGCCCCGGGCTGTATTATAAAAAACGCCATCATTGGCCCCCATGTTGCAATAGGCAGCAATACCACAGTACAGTTTTCGCTGGTAAAAGATAGCATTATTGGCAGCTATACCAACCTTTACGAAGTAGTACTTGACAATTCATTGATTGGCAGTGATGCCGATGTAAAAGGCCTGAGCCGCAGCCTGAATATTGGGGATAATACAGAGATTGATTTTGGGTAAAGGCAAATAAACCAATGTGCAGATATGCCAATCTGCAAATGCATGGTTCCACATTTTTATAAGCCGATATTTTCTATTTGCACATTTGCATATTTTCTAATTAGCACATTATGTTCTCAAACCGCATCACCACCCTTTTAAAAATAGAACTCCCCATCATTCAGGCCGGAATGATATGGGCAAGCGGCTGGAAACTGGCAAGTGCCGTAAGCAATGCCGGTGGCCTGGGCATTATTGGTGCCGGCAGCATGTACCCGGCTGTACTTAAAGAGCATATACAAAAATGCAAAGCCGCTACCAGCAAGCCTTTTGCCGTAAATCTTCCATTGCTTTACCCTGATATTGACCAGCACATAAAAATTATTATTGAAGAAAAAGTGCCCATCGTTTTTACCAGTGCCGGTAACCCAAAAACATGGACAGGCATTTTAAAAGAAAATGGAATTACGGTGGTACATGTAGTAAGCAGCAGCAAGTTTGCTCAAAAAAGCGAAGCTGCCGGCTGCAATGCCGTAGTGGCCGAAGGCTTTGAAGCAGGTGGCCACAACGGACGGGAAGAAACGACAACCATGGTGCTGATTCCGGCTGTGGTAGAAGCCGTTAGTATTCCGGTGATTGCAGCAGGCGGCATAGCTACCGGTAGCCAGATGGCCGCAGCATTTGCGTTGGGTGCCGATGGCGTACAGGTAGGTAGCAGGTTTGTAGCAAGTGAGGAGGCATCATCTCATATTCAATTTAAACATGCAGTAATAAATACAAACGAAGGCGATACTGCGTTAGTATTGAAGCAGCTTACACCTGTGCGGCTGATTAAAAACAAGTTTTACCAACAAATAAACGAAGCAGAACAAAGAGCCGCTACCAGCGAAGCGTTACAAAATATACTGGGTCGAGCAAGGGCTAAAAAAGGCATGTTCGAAGGAGATATGGAAGAGGGTGAACTGGAAATAGGCCAGGTGAGTGCTTTGGTAAAAAAAATAATTCCGGCAGCTAGTATTGTGGCAGAAATGTGGAAGGAGTTTGAGGATACCTGTAAAAGAATGGGTTCAATATTTGAAAACTAAACGACTTGATTCACAGCTGAAATCAATAAAAATGCTCCAATAAAACCGTAGCATTTTTATTAAAGAGGGGAACTGCTATTAATAAAGAGTGATAATGCGGAAAACACTGCCTATTGTAATTGTAGCCTGCTTATCGCAACCACCAGAACCAAATTCAAGTAATGTTGCATTGCCATTTCTTTTAATCTAAACAGTGCCATTACCCAATCAACGACAAGTAAATTTCTGATGCCATTTGGGTTTTAACAACTACTGAATGATCTGTGTTGTTGCTGATTTCTTTTTGCAGGAAATCAGCAGCAAGCCAGTCTAAAACATTGCAGCAGCAACAATGCCGTATCATCTGAATGTGTTTTTTTATTTTTTTTAAATTGTTTCGTAGGCACAGCCCCACCAGCATTTACTTGCTATAAACTTGTGTGGTTTTTTTATGGTAAAAAAAGATGCCACATTAAAGTATCACCCCGATAAAGCCTAAACATACGAAATAGTGATTTTTATTTTAAGCCTATTAGTATTTTTCTGCTGCCTTCTTCTAAAGCTTTTTTTGCAGCATCATTGGGTTTTCCATCGTATTTTCCATCTATTTTCTGGTCTTGTGTTACGGCTCCGTCAGGCAGTTTGGTGAGTAATAACTTTGCTTCCACATTAAAAGAAGATACCACATTTGGGTCGATATTCTTAATGGCTTTGAGCAAACCACCAAATTTGCTACCGGCTTTCATTTTTGTAAAATTGGTAGTAAGTGTATAATCGCAATTTCTGTTTTTAGCATCCGTTACCGAAATTACCGTTACAGCATCTATTTTTTCGGTGGTAAGTAATTCGGCCAGGTAAGTTTGTAGTTCACCAGCATTTATTTGTTCGTCGCCGGTGGGTGTATAAACGCCTATCCGAATATTGCCTGGAGGTTTTTCGCCATTGGTGGCTGGTTTAGCTTTGTCTATATTATTTTTTGCCATGCTAAAAGCCTCCTTCATCATGTCTGCCATATTTATTTTTTCTTCCAAATCGCTTTCGCTTTTTACTTCGGTGTAGCCAAGTGGTATTTCAAATAGCATGGAATCCAGCTTTGCTGTTGAAAATTCCATGGTTTCTATGCTGTTTGTAAACGCCGTTTTTTGGGTATTTCCACCCATTTTCATGGTTCTAATTTCGGATAAAATAAAACCAAGTTTGCCTTTGCCACTGCGGCGGCTTACAAACGAATCCCTGCACTCCGGCATGGCAGGATGTTCTATTTCTTCTTCCTGCGACTGCTGCATCTGCCGCAGTATTTTGGGGTTGGGTTTATAGCTAATCGGGCAGTTGAATTTTGGCAGGTCTATATACCAGCCATCGGTTTTTATAATCATAGTATCCTTCATCGTACATGCATCTGCCGAAGGCATCATTTTTTGAACTGTCCAAATATGCCTGGCAGTAAAACCATGCATGTTTTTGCGTTCGCCGGTATCTATAATGGCATAAGAATTGGTAATAACCCCACCTCTTTTTACAACCTGCTTATTGGGCGGTATTTTTTCTTTGGGTTGTTTTACTACCGGGGTTTTTTGTTTTATTACCGGCTTTTCTGTTTCTTCTATTTCCTCCGTTTCTTTATCAAAGGGTTCTATAAAATAGAGTTTCTTTTTATCGTTCAGTTTTATTCTGCGTTGCAGGTCGCATTGTTCAATGGTGGTGGGCGTTGCAGGCATTCCCATCATGCTGCCGCTTTCGGTTCGTTTCCGCATTCCTTTTACGTAAACGGTCGTTTCTGTCTTCATTCCCATCATGCTGTTTACCTGCTTAAACTTGTATTGCTGTGCAGGGCTCTCAGTGGTATTTACCCCTAACCCTACAATGAATAAGACAGCCGGTAAAATGAAATTTTTCATGTTTGCTGATTTTGATTTAAATATAAAAAAATGGAAACCAAAATCCTGTTATGAATGATTAAGTACTTGCAACCGAATAGAATTGAGCCTTAATTATCAAATAATATCACATAAAAAAAAGCTGTTCTTTAGGAACAGCCTTTTTAGCAACACATTATCTTTTTTTTGCTCCTCCCTGTTCTATCTCTTTATTCATTTCTACAATATCCACCGGCTGGCTAAAATCCCCCAGCAACCATTTGCTGTAATAATCTGCCAGATTCCAGAAAAAATATTCAGCCATGCCAGCATAGCCATGGCGTTGGCCGGGCAGCACCAACAGATCGAAACGCTTGTTGGCATTAATTAAAGCATTGGCCACGCGGGTTGTACTTGCGGGATGCACATTGTTATCAATATCTCCTGTGGTAAGCATCAGGTGGCCTTTCAGGTTTTTTACGATGTCGGCGTTCTTTTCAATATTATACACAAAGCTGGTGTCGCCATTTTCGCCTATGTTCTCTTTTACGCCATGGTGTTTTTCGCTCCACCAGCGGTTGTAAATACTGTTATCGTGGTTGCCACTGCTGCTTACAGCCACTTTGTAAAAATCGGGGTACACCAGTATAGCCGCCGTACTCATAAATCCTCCGCCACTGTGGCCATGTATGCCTACTTTGTCGATGTCGATGTAGGCGTAGCGGTCGGCCAGTTGCTCAATGGTGGCTTTTTTATCCGCCAGGCCGTAATCTCTTAAATTTCCATAGCCATAATTATGGTACCATTTACTGCGGCCAGGGTGGCCACCACGGTTGCCAATAGTAACCACTATAACACCTATCTGTGCCAGCCTGTCGGTGCGGTCGCCTACACGTACAAATGCTTTGTTTACCGCTTCGGTTTGCGGGCCTGGATATACATATTCCACCACAGGGTATTTTTTGGTACTATCGAAATTGAAAGGCTTGTAAATAACACCGTACAGGTCGGTTATGCCATCATCGGCCTTTACCTTAAATATTTGTGGAAACTTGTAACCAGCAGCCAGCAGCGATGAGAAATCGGCTGTTTCCAGATCCATTATTTTCTTGCCTTCAACATTGTAAAGCGACGATTTTGGTATGGCATTTACCCTTGAATAATTATCTACAAAAAACTCGTTATTATCATCCAGACTCATGTTATGTTCAAATTCGCCGGTGTTGAGGAGTTTTATACCAGTACCATCAAAATTAATTTTGTATAGGTGCAGGTAGTAAGGGTCTTCGTTTGGTTCTCGGCCGTTGGCAGAAAAATACAGAATGCGTTTTTTATCATCGATGCCTACAATATCCTCGCAATGGTAGGGGCCGCTGGTTATTTGGTTTTTAAGTTTGCCGGCTTCATCGTACAGGTAAAAATGGGCCCAGCCATCCCTTTCGCTCCACTCTATAATTTCCTTACCATCGTTTACAATGCCCGGTTTGCGTGTTTCGGCGTATGTGTTGGAGCGTTCTTCCACAATAGCTTTTACCATGCCAGTGGCCACATTAGCCACCAGTATGTCTATTTTTTTAAGGTCACGGCTGGTACGGCTCATGTAAAACTGTTCGTTATTACCTAGCCATATTGCAGAACGGCGTTCATCATCCCGGCTGCTCTTTTTAGCGTTGGCATTCCACAGAGCCACATCCTGATTTTTAAACAGGCTAAGGGCTAATTCCTTGTGGGTTTTAGTGGTCATATCAAAAAGTAACAGGTGGTCTTCGGGTGCTTCTTTTTCGCCTGGCATCTGGTACTTGTAGGTTTCTAGCGTAGGGCGTGGCTCGGCTATGCTGTTAATTACCCACAGGTCTTTCACCTTGCGTTCGTCTGTGCGGGTCATGGCAAAATGCTTACTATCGGGGCTCCACATAATAAAAACCGCCCGGCGCTTATTCTTATTTTTTTCACGTTCTACATTGGTTTCATTGTTGGCATCGCCGTAGGCAAAATGTTCCATACCATCTGTGGTCATCTTATTTTCTACAATGGTGCTATCGTCATCTTTCATCATGGCTTTTTCCAAGTTGGCTTTATCGAGCCAGTACAGGTTAAAGTTCTTGGCAAATACTGCCCACTCGCCATTCGGCGATACAGAAGCCCAGTTAGGGTTGCGTTTGGGCTTTTTAAAACCGGTGAGTTCGGTTAGTACCTCAGTATACAGGTTATATTCAAAGTAATAAACCTTTTTTTCTTTTACCGCAGGTATGGTTCCCTTTTTGGTAGCAGAGTCTTTTTTAATAGTGGTATCTTTCTTTTCTACGTCCTCTGTGCTTTTTAGTTCAAATTGTATCGTTCGTTCATCTTTTATAAATTTGAGACTGTCAATAGGTAAATGCTGTGCATCGTAAGGGTCTTTAATTATTTTGGTGAGTTCCGCAGCGAGTTTTGCATTGTCGAACATCACTCGTTTTTCCCCTTTTAGGGCATCGGCTATAAACCATTTTTTTCCATCGGTGGTTTCGTAAGTGTACCAAAATCGGCTTCCTTTTTTAAGCCAATGGGCATCTACTGCTGTGCTAAATATTAATTTTTCCTGCTTCTTTTGGCTCCATCTTGCAGCCAGTTTATAATTAGAGTCTGTCTTTAAAGTCTAAGTATTTGATAATCATATATTTGCAATCTTTTTTGGCACAATTTTTGTAATGCTTTAGCTATGAAAATGAA
>JAYUOV010000148.1:0-13655 GCA_043760535.1 Chitinophagaceae bacterium | reverse complement strand
TGCTGGATGGGAGTACTGGCCAAAACGCTTTAGAACAAGCCAAGCAATTTACGGCTGCAACAGAAGTTACCGGCCTAGCCATTACTAAGCTGGATGGAACAGCAAAAGGTGGCGTGGTTCTTGCCATATCCCATCAAATGAATATTCCAGTTCGTTATATAGGCGTAGGCGAAAAAATGGAAGACCTGCTGGTGTTTAATAAAACGGCATTTGTTAACAGTATTTTCTCTTTTACCGAATAAGCCGAATGCAACGTATCTTACGTTTAAACAATCTAACTAGCTATGAAAAAGATTTTTATTGCTATTGTGTTCTTATTTACCAGCATAGCCGTACAGGCACAATTAGATGTAGGTGGATTAACCGGGCAAATAATGCAAAAATTAAAGACTGCACTAAATTTAAACATGGATCAGACGCCACAAGTTGGTGATGCTGTAGTGCAATTTTTAACTAAGAAGGTGGATATACTTCCGCTTCAAAAAACGGATGTAGCTGAATATGCATCTAAATTTAATTTATTTAATGGAGCGTTTATAAGCAAATTAAAAACTATTTTACTGGCAAGGCAGATGACTTCATTTTTGGGCCTTAAACCTAAAATAAATACCGCAGACAATGTGATGAGCCATTTGTTTTATTAAATGAAGTTTTAAAAAAAAAGTGATACACCTCGATTGCAAAATCGGGGTGTATCACTTTTTTTATGGGCTTAAAATTAAAGGCACTAAATGGGTGACGAAAAAGTGGGGTTAGCCTATTGGGGTTAATGCCTTTAATTGTGTGGTTTTCAAAGGAAAGTTTGGAGGCTATTGGCTATATTCTATTAGCATTTTTGGAGCTTTTTGTTAGTCATGCTTTTTTATAGGTTACTGGTTTAAACAAAAAAATTTCGAACTAATTAGCTTTTTAAAACTGGTTATAAATGTAGTAGCATGATAGAAGGAATGTGTTTCTTTTAAAAACTATAGAATCCCGTAATGATTGTTTAGGGTTTATAAAGTTGGGAATTTGTGTAAGGCTTGATATGCCTCCTTTTACCTCATATTTTTAAATTTAGATTGGGTTATGATAATTCGTTAATAAAATACAAACTTTATTACAAACCAGTTTTAGAAAGCATACTATCTGTTTCAAAACTATATTTGCAGCCAATAAAGAAAATATTTTATATCTATTCTTTTTCTCAGAATTGTGTAAATACATAACTGTTAAAGCATTACCGCAGCAAAACCATGGCAGAAAATCAATCAGAGCAAATAACTGTACGCAATTCTATCAGTCGTTTCTTTAAAATTATTAAGCTGGAACGAAGGGAAATTTCGGCTATTTATTTTTATGCTGTACTCTATGGGCTTGTGCAGCTTACCTTACCTCTCGGCATCCAATCCATCATCAATTTTGTACAGGCCAATGTTATTTCCACATCGCTGGTTTTATTAATTATCATGGTGGTGGTCGGTGTGTTTCTTTCTGGTTTGCTACAAGTAAACCAAATGAAACTTAACGAAAGAATACAACAAAACCTTTTTGCCCGCTACACTTTTGAATTTACTTACCGCCTTCCTAAAATGGATATGATGAGCATGGACGGCTATTACTTGCCAGAACTGGTCAACAGGTTTTTCGATGTGGTTTCGCTTCAAAAAGGGCTTTCCAAACTATTACTGGATATACCCGTTGCCACTATACAGATAATATTTGGGCTGGTGCTGCTGTCGTTTTATAATTCCATTTTTATCCTTTTTGGCATATTCCTAATTATAGCATTGTTTGCAGTTATCAGCATCACCAGCCGCAAAGGGTTTGAAACCAGCATGGAAGAAAGCGATTATAAATACAAAGTAGAAGGCTGGCTAGAAGAAATGGCCCGAACTATAAAAAGTCTTAAATATTCAAAAGGTACCACGCTGCACTTGGAAAAAAGCGACAAGTACCTAACTGGCTACTTAAAGGCTCGTACCAGCCATTTTAAAGTATTGCTTTCTCAATACTGGGCACTCATACTTTTTAAAGTATTAATAACTGCAGCTATGCTTATTGTGGGTGGTGCCTTGCTGTTAAATAATCAATTGAATATAGGCCAATTTATAGCTGCCGAAATCGTAATTATTAGTGTGCTGGCTAGTGTAGAAAAGTTTATTGTAAGCCTAGATAAAGTGTATGATGTTCTTACAAGTGTAGAAAAATTAGGCAAAGTAATAGATAAGCCTTTAGAGAAAGGCGGTACACTTACGCTAGATGCTTCGAAGGGTATTAAAATAAACGCTTCCGAAGTAAACTTTGGGTTTGATAATAAAAAAGTGCTACACAATATTTCTTTCGAAATAAAACCGGGCAGCGATGTATGCCTTACCGGCAAAGAAGGGAGTGGTAAAAGTAGCCTACTGCGGCTGCTTACAGGTGCATATAACAAATTCGATGGGCAACTACTACTAAATGATATACCCATAAGTAACTATACTTTAGATTCGCTGCGACAGCACACCAGCATTTTCTTTAGCCAGCAGGATATTTTTCAAGGTAGCTTGTGGGAAAATATTTCGATGGGCTACTGCCAGTATTCTACACAAGAAGTACTGGAAATAGCTCAGCGTATAGGGCTTGGCAACTATATTGGGGGGTTAAAAAATGGTTTCGATACACAACTTGACCCAACAGGGCGGCGTCTTTCAAAGTCGGTTACCCGAAAAATTTTATTCCTCAGGGCTTTTGTTTCAAAACCAAGCCTACTGCTTTTAGAAGATCCATGGGAGGGAATGGACGAAGGCAGCCACCAGCAACTACTGCAATTGATAAAAGAAAAACTAGATCATGCTACCGTAATTATTGCTACCAATGATGAGCCATACAAACTTAAATGTGACCAAATTTTTGAATTGGTAGATGGTGGCTTAAAAGTAATAAAATAGGTAATTCTACGGTTTGCGATTTCGGATTTTGATGAAACGCCATGCAGTCTTTTTGTTATTTCCTAACAACTTGTTAGGGTAAAGTTTGGGTTTATAGAACTTTAAAGAGGGATAGAAATATAAAAAAATAGATTACCTCCTTTTGGTATGGTTACTTGGTTAGCTATCAAGAATTAAATTAAAGTAAAAAAGAACAAAAAAAATTTTAACAACGTACGTGCTAATATTTTGCAGGCATCATTAATAAAATTAAACATCAACCCATGTTGATCAATCATTTAGATCAGGATATACAAGCCACATCTGGAGTAAAATTACAGGCATTCGAATACGTATATCAAATCAACCACAAACGTTATACCAGTAAATGGGTGTATGGGTTGCTAATATTATTAATTGTTTCTATGTTTTTGCCATGGACGCAAAATATACGATCTAAGGGTTTTGTAACCACTCTTAGGCAAGAGCAACGGCCGCAAGAATTGAACAGCCAAATACCGGGAAAAATAATTAAATGGTATGTAAAAGAAGGCGATTTTGTAAAAGCCGGCGATACGCTGCTGCAACTGGCCGAAGTAAAAGACGATTACCTAGACCCCAACCAGCTTAGCCGCACTCAGGAACAAATAACAGCCAATCAAGACAAGGCAGGGTTTTATACCCAAAAAATAGGAACCGCCGAAAGCCAGATTCAAACCCTGCAGGAACAAAGAGATCTTAAAATATCATCACTCAATAATAAACTAGAACAGATAGAAAGAAAAATACAGAGTAAAAATGCCGATGTAATAGCTGCGAAATTAGAATTTGAGAACGGTGATGTACAACTGCAAAGGGCAAAAATAATGTGGGACGAAGGTGCCATTAGCAAAATAGATTTTGAACGCCGAAATGCTGTTTTTATAAAATCTAAAGCTGCTCTCACCGATAAAGAAAACGAACTGAGCAACCTGAGACAGGATTTGATAGTAAACAAACTGGAAGTAAGTACGGCCACCCAGGAGTATGCCGATAAGATTTTTAAAGCACAAGGCGACCAGTTCAGCAGCCGTAGTGAAATAGCCGCTTCCGAAGAAAAAGTAGCATCGCTCAATAATAAATACCAGAATTTAAAACAGCGTGCTGGCTACTATTTTGTATTGGCACCGCAGGGTGGCCAAATAATAAAAGCCAAAAAAGAAGGGCTTAACGAAATAATAAAAGAGGGTGAAATGCTGTTGGAAATTGTGCCTAAAAACATTGCATTTGCTGTAGAAATGTTTGTACCTCCGTTAGATGTGCAGTTGATAAATATCGGGCAAAAAGTACGTTTCCAGTTTGACGGTTTTCCGGCAATTGTTTTTGCAGGATGGCCAGCAACTTCTTACGGCACTTTTGGTGGTAAAGTGGTGGCCATAGAAACCAACCGTAATAATGATGGTAATTTTAGAGTACTTGTGGCCGAAGATACCGCCGACCGAAAATGGCCGCCATTATTAAAGATAGGTACTGGTTCTAATGGATTTGCCCTACTAAAAGATGTGCCTGTTTATTACGAACTGTGGCGAAATATTAATGGATTTCCGCCGGAATATTATAAACTGCCGCCTCCGGCTACCAAGAAATAATTTATGAAGATTAAGGATGTAGCTGCATTGCATGGTAAGCAACCACACCACTTTTTAGTATGGTTTGTTTTACTCGTTTTGGTTGGTATTGTAATGCCCTTTTCGGGCAATACACAGGATACAACAAAAACGCTTTCACCCGATGCATTTCTAAATATTGTACGTACCTACCACCCGGTAGTAAAGCAGGCCACTTTTCAAGTAAAAAGAGCCGAAGCCGATTTGTTGAGTAGCCGTGGGGCTTTTGATCCATTGCTGTATTTTAACAATGATCAAAAGACTTTTGATGGTAAAAATTATTTCAATTACAATAATACCGAACTAAAAATACCCACCTGGTTTGGCGTGGAAGTAAAAGCGGGCATAGAGGGTAATTATGGCGACAGAACCAGTGATGAAGCCAGCCTTGGAAAAACAAGCTATGCTGGTTTTATGGTGCCTCTAGCCAAAAATTTACTGCTAGATAAACGAAGAGCCGCACTGCAACAAGCCAAACTGTTTATAGCACAATCTAAACAGGAGCAACTGCTATACATTAATGATTTACTGTACGATGCTATTGGCTTTTATTGGCAATGGGTAACAGAGTATCAGTACTATAAAATTTTAAGTGATGCTGTAAAAATTAATGAAGACCGCTACCGGCTTATTAAAATTACGGTAGAACAAGGCGACAGGCCCGCTGTGGATACTTCTGAAGCACTTGCACAGTTGCTTAGTTTTAAATACCTGCAAAATGAGGCATTGATGAACTTTAACGGCGCCGGTTACGAGCTGAGTAATTTCCTATGGCAGCAAAACAATCAGCCCTATATACTGCCCCGGAATGTGGTGCCGGATAAAGTTTTAGATACCATAAACCCTTTCACTATAGCTTACCAGCCACTAAACGATTTATTGGCTTTAGCTGGTTCAGCCCATCCAAAACTTAGTGCGTTTCAATACAAAATAGATGCCCTAGAAGTAGAAAGAAAATTAAAATTCCAAAGTCTGTTGCCTACGCTTAACGTAAAATACAATGTGCTTAGCAAGGGTTACGAAGTTTGGAAAACACCTTCGCTGGAAAACAATTATAAATTTGGTGTGGATATAGGAATGCCACTTTTTTTAAGGCAGGGAAGAGGCGATTACAAGGCCTCGAAAATAAAATTACAATCGGCCGATCTTGAACGCAGCGAAATAAGACTCGGCATTGATAACAAAGTGAAATATTATTACAACCAACTGGTAAATCAATTACAGCAAATAAAATTTACGGAGGATGCCAATGCTGCATTCCTACGATTATTTAAGGCCGAAGAGATGCGTTTTAGCATTGGAGAGAGCACCTTGTTTTTACTAAATGCCAGAGAAAATAAAGTACTGGAAACTGCACAAAAACTTGCAGGTATTAAAGCGAAGTTCTTTAAAAGCAGGTATGCATTGCAATGGGCTGCAGGCCTTTTGAGATAAAGCGTTTGTAGCTTATGGATTATTTAAGCAATTTTACCAATTGCAGCAGTTCCTCTCTTTTGTAGGCATGTTTTATATCATCTACAAAACAATTTGCAAATTCCTGAAGCAATAAGCTTACAATTTGTTTGTTTTCCATAGGCTTAAAATACTGCTCCTTTGGTGTTATTTGTAGCCGGTTAAAGTAGGTTTCAATATCCTGATGAGAGTATGGTGCACCGCTGCTCGGGTCTATATAAAATTTAATCTGCTGATTAAACTGGTTGCCGCCACTATCCCATTTGCCAGTAACCTGTGGGCTAAAATATGCTAGTATAAACTGCTGCGGAATTTGAATTACTTTAACGGGAATGTCTAGTATTTGGCAAAGTACTACGTACAAAATGCCGGCAGTTATGGCGTTGCCTTTCTTACTCTCCAGTAGCTTATGAATCATAAATTCATTTGGCCGTACGTATGCTATTTCGCCACCTTTTAGTTTGTAGTAATTGTACAAAATGCTTTCCATTACTTTAACCTGTTCTAGTGGGGTAAGGTAGTTGTTAAGTTCTATCCAAATGTTACGCCGCATTTTCTCTATTTCCTGTAATGGTGTGGCTACTATCATTTCCGGAAACAGGTATTTAGCTACCAGCAAAGCACCGAAAAGCAATTCGCCATCGCCATTTTTCCAATTAATAAATTCGTTAACTAACTCCTTGTAATGCAGCTTATGGATGATGCTTTCAATGCGTTCTTGAACGGCTTCGCTAATGGTATTTTCCCATAGGTTTTCTAGGTTAGGTATAATGCCGGTACCATAGCTTATTAGTTTGTTTTCCACAGTAGAAAAAACCTCTTCGTCCGGGTCATCTATCAATGTAAATAGTGCAGAAATCTCTTTTTGTTCGGTAAAATAGTTCAAAGTAATTAGGTTTAATTTTTAAAGGTATCGTGAGGTTATAAAAACTATAATAAAAAGTAATACACGGGGTGGTGAAAAATAAATATTTAGTTGGCGGCAGAACATTCCTAAAAAACATTCTTTTATTTTTCTTCCTCATTAATTGTCCTCTAAAAGATATAAAAAGGAATATTTTTAAAGATGCCCCCATGATTAAAATATAAGTTTCAGCAAAACAAAATGGCGGTTGTAAATTTACCTGCTTACATTAAAAATTACTTAATCTGGTGCTGATGTTTATGAGAATGGCCTTTCTTGTTTTGTTACTTTATAACTTTTCTTTTTGCGTATCTGCCCAAAGAAAAATGGTTTCAATTTCGGGTGTAGTTATAGAAAAGGAAAATAAAAAACCTGTAGAGTTTGCAACTTTGCAAGTACTTCAGTTAGCCACAAGCGTTTTAGTTAAAAACACGATTACCAATAAAATCGGAAAATTTTCTTTGGATAGCATAGAAGTTGGCACTTACCTTTTTCGATACAGCCATATAAGCCTTGGTGTTACAGAAATAGAGTTGAATATAGCGGCAATGCCATCCATCATTAATTTAGGAAACATAGAAATGGCGCCTCTTGCCTTGCAGCTTAGCAATGCTACAGTAACTGCACAGCGTGGTATGCTTAAAGCGGCAATAGATAAAAAAGTATACAATGTAGGGCAGGATATTATGGCCACTTCTGGCTCGGTAAGCGATGTGCTTAAAAATGTACCTTCTGTAGAAATAGATATTGAAGGCAATGTGGCATTGCGTGGCTCTGGCGATGTACTGATATTAATTAACGGAAGGCCATCGCCGCTGATGGGTAAAAATAGGGCAGAAGCTTTGCAGCAAATACCAGCCAATGCTATAGAAAGGGTAGAAGTAATTACCAATCCTTCGGCAAGGTTTAGGCCGGATGGCACTTCGGGTATTATAAATATTGTAATGAAGAAAAATATAAAGGCAGGTATTACGGGAATATTAATTGGCAATGTGGGCAACCGCCAACGTAGTAACGGAAGTCTGAACATCAATTTTAAAAAAGGTACATTTAACTCTTTTTTTACATATAGCATACGGCAGGATGAGCGGAACCGGTTTAATGATATCAGGCGTGAAAACCTGGATTCTTTTGGTAAAATAGCCGGGTATTATAACGAGCAGGGCCGGTTAAAAGCCAGGCCATTATCGCATTTGTTTAGAGCCGGGGCAGAATATACTTTAGATGATAATAACAGCATCGGCATTAATGGCGGCTACCTGCCAAGTGCCCTTACCAGGAACGATAGAGTGAGCCGGTCTTTTTATAATAACAGCTATCAGCTTACCAACTTGCAAGACCGTACACGAAATGCACCTGCTACAGAAGCTGAAAAAGATGCCACCATTTACTGGCAGCACAATTTTAAAAAAGAAGGCGAGGAATTGCGGATAGAAGCCAACGCAGCATCGCAAAGTGAAGACGAAAAAAATTACTATGCTAATAATTACAATTTTCCGCCAAAACGTTCTATTCTGGATAATAACTGGGTGAACCAAATAGAAAAAAACCAACAGATTACTGCAGATTATGTAAACCCTGTTTCTGAAAAAATAAAAGTAGAACTTGGCTATGCTGGCTCTTTTAGGCAGCAGGATATTGATTTTTATGTAGAAGACTTTGATACCCTACAAAACAAGTTTGTTAAGAACACAAACCGGTCTAACAGGTTTTTGTACAACGAAACGGTACATGCATTTTATAGTACCTATCTCCGAAGTTTCGAAGCCTTCAGTATTTCGGTTGGCTTGCGCGGAGAGGCGGCTTATACAAGGGTAAACTTATTAACTAAAGATTCTATAATCGGCAACAATTATTATCAGCTTTACCCCACACTTCACTTAGCCTACGAATTGCCAAAAGGTGAGGTGCAACTGAATTACAGCCGCCGTGTAAACCGTCCTGATGGTGATGATATGAACCCATTTCCCGAATACATAGACCCACTGAATTTAAGAGCTGGTAATCCAAAATTATTACCTGAGTTTATACATTCAGTAGAGCTTGGCTATCAGATAAAAAGTAAGGTATTTACTTTTGTACCCAGTATCTATTACCGTTATAAATACAATGCTTTTACACAGGTAACCAAGCGGCTAAACGATTCTGTTTTACTTACTACAAGAGATAATTTATCCAACGATCAATCGGCTGGTGTGGAGTTAATTGTATCAGCCAGTCCGTATAAATTCTTTTCTGCTAACCTGAGTACGAATATTTTTTACAACACCATTAATGCTGCCGATCTGGGTTTTGCTGCCAAAAAATCCATTGTTTCTACCAGTACTAATTTCAATTCTACTTTTACATTTGCCCCCAATACACTGTTGCAGATAAGTTGTAATTATCGCTCCGCCAGGCAAACGGCACAAGGGCTGTATTACCCCACTTTTGTAATTAATATGGGTGCTAGGCAAGATTTTTTTAAAAAGAAACTGGCCCTTACTTTAACCCTTTCCGATGTATTTAAAACCCTGCAGCAAAAGGTAATTTTGAATACCGATTTTTTAAACCAAACCGCCATTACCAACCGCGATGCCAGGGTGTTTTATATTGGGCTTAGTTACAAATTTGGCAATAGCACCACCACTAAAAAACCGGCTGAGGAAAAAATGCAGTTTGATAATAATTTGTAAAGCAGTTCTGAAACCCATTTGGTACGGGTAAATAAAATTCCATTTTTCAGTTTGCTTTTACCGTTTTTAGTTTGAATATTACAGAAAATATACTCCATGCTCAACCGTAGAGGGTTTATACAAAATACGGCACTTACAGGCGGTGGCTTATTGTTAGGTGCCGAATCTTTTGGCCGTTTTTTTATTGGTAAAAAACCAAAGGTAATCATCATTGGAGCTGGCTTTGCCGGCCTTGCGGCAGCCTATAAATTGTACCAGCGCAAAATAGATTTTGTAATACTGGAAGCCCGAAACCGCATTGGAGGCCGTGTTTTTAGCCACACTATAGACCCTTTAGAAAAACTGGTAATAGAACTTGGCGGCGAGTGGGTGGGCAATTCGCATACCCGCATATTGCAAATGTGCGACGAATTTAAACTGACACTTTTTGATAACCATTTAGATACGAGGCTAATAAAAAATGGTGTTTTTTCCGACAAAGGCAAATGGGATTTTAGCGAAGCGTGGAAACTAAAGTTTAGCCAACTTAAAAAGGATTACCACAAACTAACCGATGCCGGAGCTAAACGCTTAGATAAAATAGACTGGTGGCGATACCTAGTAAACAATGGCTGCGATGGAAACGACCTGGAGTTTAGAGAACTTATGGATAGCACCGATTTTGGCGAAAGCCTGCGCCATGTAAGTGCCTATGCAGCTTTGGGCGAATATGCCGAAAGCAATGCTACCAATGAAATGGATAAGAAAATAACTGGCGGCAATGATCAGCTTGCCCATGTTATCCATAAAATTATTGGCGAAGACAAAGTGCTGCTGCAACATAAAGTGCTAAAAATAGAGCAGGGGAAAAAGGTAAAAGTTACCTGCCAGGATGGAAAGATTTTTGAAGGCGACCATATTATTTGCACCATACCCACCTTTAGTGCCAAGCAAATAAACTGGATACCAGCCCTGCCGCCGGATGTAAAGCAGGCTATGAACGAACTGCAATATGCACGAATTAATAAAAACGCCTTACTGTACACCGAACGGTTTTGGAAAGATGAAAGCTTTGATCTGGTAACCGATCAGCCTGGCCATTATTTTTACCATGCTACCAAAAACCAGCCTTCTAAAAAAGGCGTATTGATATCGTATGCCATTGGCGATAAAGCCCCTGTGGTACATGCACAAACCAATCAATGGAAGGCCGAAATGGTAAATGCTTGTTTAAAACCAGGCTATGGCGATACCAGCCAACTGCTGGAAAAACAGCAAGGCTATTATTGGGGCAATGATGACTTTAGCAAAGGTGCTTATGCCATGTACGGGGTAGGGCAGTGGTTTGGTATTATGCCCATTTTGCAGCGCCCATTTATCAACACTCAATTTGCAGGCGAACACTTGTCCGATGCCTGGCAAGGCTTTATGGAAGGTGCTTTAGAAACAGGCGAAGCAGCTGCAAAAAATATATAGATACCAAATCGGCAAGAAATAACGTTTTTCGTTAGCACCCTTGTTATTACCGAATAGAAATAATGTTATTTTCACAGTATGTTAAAAATGTTTCTTTCGGTTATAGCCCTGTTTTGTTCAGCTAATTTATTTGCTGTGCCATTTGGTAGCGAAGTAATTAAAAGCGATGCCATAAAGAGTATCAAATTATTTCCCGTTGGTGATCAAACTTCTTATCCCATTGTAGCTTTAAACGCAATAGAACAGCTAGAATTACATTTCGATGATATTAATGTGTACTCCAAAAATTATTTTTATACCTACCAGCTTTGCGATGCCGACTGGACTCCAGTTGCACTTAGCCAGTTTGATTATATCAAAGGATTTTCGCAGGTGCGGTTAAGCACTTTTAGACAAAGCAGCGTAGGCCTTACCAGATATGTGCACTACAGTGCCAAGCTGCCAGCAAAGAATTGTATGCCCAGCCGCAGTGGCAATTACCTGCTAAAGGTTTTTGAAAACGGGGATACCAGTAAGCTAACTTTTACTAAAAAAATGCTTGTGGTGAGTAATAAATTAGCCCTGGGTTTGCGTATTACCCAGCCCTTTTCGGGGGTCGATTATCGATTTCACCAGCGAGTGATTGTAAATATTAACCCCAGTAATCTGGATATTTTTAATGTAAACCAGCAAATAAAATTGGTGGTATTGCAAAACTACAGATGGGATAATGCTCAAATTACCTCATCGCCCACCTTTATCCGAAATAAGCAACTGGAATTTAATCAGGAAGGGCTTTTCGATTTTGAGGGTGGCAAAGAATTTCGCTGGCTGGATTTACGCAGTTTTCGGCTACAAAGCGACCGGGTAAGAAAGGCTACTTACAACGATAAAGGAACCAATATAGTAGTAGCACCAGATACGGCAAGGCCCCAATTGCGGTACCAGTATTATAAAGATTTTAATGGTATGTATTTTGTGGAGATGTTCGAAAATTTTAATCCATGGTGGCAGAGCGACTATGCCAAAGTGCATTTTACATTTATACCAGAAAAATACAAACCCTTTATGGATAAAGACATTTACATGATGAGTGAGTTGACACAGTTTCAACTGAATGATAACAGTAAAATGGTGTACAATACCCAAACTGGTTTTTACGAAAAGGATTTGTTTCTTAAAAATGGTTACTATAGTTACGCCTATGTAACTAAAGACAGCCTGCAAGGAAGTGCCCCTACTTTTAAATATACCGAAGGTAATAACTGGGATACCGAAAATAACTACACTGCCTTAGTATATTACCGTGGTTTTGGCGGACGGGCCGATGAACTGATTGGTACACTTTCAGTTAATTCCCTTGGTTCTTTAACGAGGTGATTTTAGTTTCTTGTTTATTAAAAATAATATTATTCGTTTCTAAAAAACTTCATACCCATATATTTGCAATCGGCAGGTCTTACACGACCAGCTCCTACTGAACCTCCCCAGGGTCGGAAGGCAGCAAGGATAAGTGGTTGTAGCGGTGCGATGTAATAAGCCTGCCGATTTTTTTGCCCCAAAACCCTATAAGGGATAACAAAAGCCATTAAGTTAAAAATTTTTATATTTTTTTTAATAAACCAGAATCAAATGGTATCCTTTTTTTATTTGCCCCCGAAATGTATTTTTTCATTATGACAATTTTATTATGAAGTTTTTTATCGACACGGCTAACCTGGATCAAATTAAGGAAGCCAACGACCTCGGCATTTTGGATGGTGTAACAACCAACCCTTCTTTAATGGCCAAAGAAGGCATCAAAGGCGAGGAAGCCATTGCTGCCCATTACAAAACCATTTGCGAACTGGTGGATGGCGATATTAGTGCCGAAGTGTTAGGCACTACTTTTGAAGGAATAGTGGATGAAGGAAAGAAACTTGCAGCTATCCATCCCAATATTGTGGTAAAAGTGCCGATGATTAAAGACGGTGTAAAAGCCATTAAATGGTTTACCGACAACGGAATTAAAACCAACTGTACTTTAATTTTTAGTGCGGGCCAGGCTATATTGGCTGCCAAAGCCGGTGCTACATATATTTCTCCGTTTATTGGCCGCATAGATGATAGCGGTTGGGATGGAATAGAATTGATAGCACAAATTGCAAATATTTACAGCATTCAGGGTTTTAAATCAGAAATACTGGCTGCTTCCATCCGTAATGCCCTCCACATTATAAAATGTGCAGAGGCTGGTGCCAATGTTTGTACCTGTCCTTTAGATTCTATTCTTGGTTTGCTCAAACACCCGCTAACCGACATCGGCCTAGAAAAATTTTTAGCCGATGCTAAGAAAATGGCTTAGTTAGTTGATTTGTTGATTAGTTGATTTGTTGGTTCGTAAAGCTATTCTGCAACACCAATATTTTTGATAATGTAAAAAGAAAACCCTGTGAATTTTTTCATAGGGTTTTCTTTTGTCTGTTACCAATAAACCAATGAATCAATCAATGAATCAATCAACCAATAAATCCAGAACTCCTTACTCTTCGCAGTTTTGATTGCGTAGATTTTCTTTTTTTGCCTGCCCCGCCTGCCCCGATGAATATCGGTGGATTATTTCGGTGGAACCCAGCGAAAGCCGTGCCCTGATGGAGCGACATTGGCGAACGTT
>JAYUOV010000147.1:0-13670 GCA_043760535.1 Chitinophagaceae bacterium | reverse complement strand
CGTTTTTTAGCCTGCTGTCACTGCATTTCAGCTTTACGTTTATGGGCAGGGCCATGGTATTATCGCAGGTAAAAAGACAGATAAAGAATGGCACCGTTCAGATGCGTACCCTTTTTGTGGGCAATAATATTAAATCGGTAAAGGCTTACGAAGCACTGAGTAAAAAATCGTTAATCACAGGCTTGCACCCGGTTGGCTATGTTACTAACAATGGTGCCGGCAAAAATGGCCTCTCTAAATGGATACCATACAAAGGTTCGCTCAATGATGCGGAAGGAATCATTCAAACCGAAAAAATAACTCAGGTAATTATTGCTTTTGATAAGAATGAAGAACACCTGGCAGCACCGCTTATTAGCCGCCTTAGCGAAAAAGATGTAACCATAAAACTGGTTCCCAATACGCTGGATATTTTATACGGCAGTGTAAAAACCAACAACGTGGTTGGTGGTATGTTTATAAACATTCATACCGGGCTAATGCCGGCCTGGCAGCAAAATATCAAGCGGCTTATTGATATTGTAATTAGCATTATAGCACCTGCCATTTTACTCCCATTGTATCTTTTTGTTATTCTTAGGGTAAGGCTCTCTTCGGCAGGCCCTATTTTTTACATGCAAGAAAGAGTAGGACTAAAAGGCAAACCCTTTATGATTTGGAAATTTAGAAGTATGATAATTAATGCCGAACCAGAAGGGCCATCTTTAAGCAGTGATGACGACCCACGCATTACCAACTGGGGCAAAACCATGCGTAAGTGGCGGCTAGATGAATTGCCACAGGTTTGGAACATCCTGAAAGGCGATATGAGTCTGGTAGGCCCGAGGCCCGAAAGACGACATTATATAGACCAGATTACAGCCATTAATCCATACTACAAATACCTGCATAAAGTAAAGCCCGGCCTTACAAGCTGGGGCATGGTACAGTATGGCTACGCTAGCAATGTGGATGAAATGGTAGAACGCATGGAATACGACCTGCTTTACATTGAAAACATTAGCCTGTTATTGGATTTTAAAATTATGATTCACACCATCAGAATCATTTTTACCGGTAAGGGAAAGTAGGGGTAAAAAATCTACCTTTAGAAATTAGTTCTTAGATTCAAGTAATAAATAGGAGGATTGCTTTTTTATATTCAGCCGGGCTTACACTCCTTTAAGATAGTGGCTAAAGCCCTGCATCCATCAAAAGTGCACTGCCGGTAAGCCTTGCTGTTCGTTTATTGCCATCATCAAATGGTTGGATGTAGTTAATCATCAGAACCGTTAGTAGTGCTTTTTCATAGGTGCTGGTATTGCTATTAACTCCAGTACATAACTTTTTCAAAGCTTCTTCAATAATAAACTGATTATCGGGTGGCGTATATTTTGTACCTGTTATCCGCACAAGCCTGTTTCTGATTTTTTTTGAAATACCCATATTTTTTGTAAGCAGGGTATGGTTATCTATTATTTTAGGTACACTCTGCGTATTGAATATTTCAGCATAGTCTCTTGTGTATTCGATAGCCGATTTATGGTTCAGCAGCATTTGGGCTTCCTCAGTCGAATGATTAGGTGATTCTATATTATACTTGAGCAGTTGTTCTGTATCCAATAAATCGTATGTATTGCCTTCTATTTGAGATGACTTCCACGATAATTCTATCATTAGCCGTTCACATTCTCTTTTATATTGAATGGTATCAGATTGTTTCAACTTATTCCTGAACAGTTCAGTAGATGCTTCCAATTGGTCTGTTTCTATGGTTGAAAAAAGCAGGGAGTTTAATGAGTCAAAAATGAAGGGATTCAACCGGTGTAAAATTTTACGGTTGTCTATATCGGTTTTAAAGAATGTGTCCGCGTCAATAGTAGCTTTTAGCAAGCCCTTTCTATTCAAGGTATATTTAATCCCGTGGCCTCTGCCTTCAGGCAATATAAAATTTCCGGCTTTTAAAGCCGCCTAATCCCGGTTAAGGGTGGGCACAGAAATCAGCACGTTCAATTTCTCCAAAATGGTAGAAATACCAATTGGCTCGTTCTCTAAGATAATGCTGAATATTGCTGATTGTCTTTTTGTTTGCATGATTTTGTCCTCTCAAAAATGTATTATTATCCTCTCATTTTGATAGGATAATGAATAAAAAATGATAAGCCTGTAATTTTGCAGGCCACAGTTCTTTTACAAAAAAATCAGAATGAGTTCCAACTCACCCAACCGCTTGCCCACGCCATTCATTTGGCGTAACCCCCATTTCCTGCTTAAACACCCGGCTGAAATAACCTGCATCGCTGTACCCACATTCAATGGCAATATTGCTAATGGAAGTGTTGGGTTGCTGCAGCATTTCTTTGGCTTTGGCCAGCCGCATCATTCTTATAAATCGGTTGGGAGAATAACCTGTTACGGCTTCCAACTTTCGGTGGAGCTGCGAGTGGCTCAAAAAAACCATTTTGCATAATTGCTCCACAGTAAATAGTTCGTTCGACAAATTGGCTGCAATGGCTTCCCTTACTTTTATCACAAAAGCATCTTCCGTTTTATTCGGTTCAGCCACCGGAGCTTCCGGCAAGGCGATTCTATTTTCAGGAAGGGTTTCGGCCAATCCAGCTTTTTTTAAATACACTTGTTGCAACAACAAACGGAGTTCCAGCAGTTTTTTAATGCGTATCAGCAGTTCATCTTTGTTAAAGGGCTTTTCCAAATAGGCGTCAGCGCCATGTTCCAGGCCTTCAATCTTGCTTTCGATACCTGCCTTGGCAGTAAGCATAATAATGGGTATATGGCTGGTACGTTCGTCGGCCTTTAGTTTTCGGCACAGTTCATAACCATCTACAAATGGCATCATCACATCGGTAATAATAAGATCTGGCACCAGGTCGGTGGCTATGTCAAAACCTTCTTGCCCATCCTTGCCTACGGCCAATCGGTAGTGGGGTAGGCAACTGGCGGTGTAGGCCACTACATCGGCATTGTCTTCTACCAATAAAATAAGTGGCCGCTGGCTGGTGTTTTTTTCATGCACTTCCCCATTATCGGTAGTGATAATGGCCTGCTGATGACCTAAGTTTGTACTTACTATAACTGGCTGTTCTGCTGCTGAAACCGAAGCCAGTTTCATAGGCAGTGTTACGGTAAACTCAGCACCCTTGTGAGCGCCGGTGGGCGGGCTTTTTACCCCAATATCGCCGCCCATTAACTTTACCAGTTCACGGGTAAGTGCCAGGCCAATGCCAGTGCCTTCGCTTTTGCGGGTGTGGCTGCTATCGGCCTGGTAAAAGCGGTCGAAGATTTGTTCCAACTGTTCTTCGGGTATGCCTTTGCCTGTATCTTTTACCTTAATCACCAGCATGGTGTTTAAGCCAGAATTGTCGGCCAATACTTCGCCTATGGATATATAGATATTGCCTTTTGGCGGTGTAAATTTTATGGCGTTAGAAAGCAGGTTGCTTACAATCTGTCGAATTTTTTCCGGATCGTAGCTAACCGAAAGGCTATCCAAGCCGGAGAGGTAGTGCAAGTGTTTCTGTTGGCTTTCGGCCAGCGAATGGAACGATTCTACGATGTACCGTAAAAAAGTTACCACATCACCCTTAACGGTTTGCATGTCCATTTTACCACTTTCCAGTTTAGAGAGATCCAGCATTTCATTTACCAGCTTTAGCAAGCTTTCTCCATTTCGAATAATCATTTCCATACCATTGGCCAAATGTTGCTCCGGCTTATTTTTTACCTGCTGTGCCATCCCCAATATCACGGTTAGCGGTGTCCGGAATTCGTGGGTAATATTTGTATAGAGGTGCGTTTTTAATGTGTCCAGTTCTTTTACCCGGGTAGCTTCCAGCTGCTCGTAATGTAGCTGCTGCCTAAGTTTTGCCCGGTTTATGGTAAATTTAAAATACGCCCTTATAGCCAGCCCTATCAGCAAAAGATACACACCATAAGCCCACCAGGTACGCCACCATGGCGGCAGCACGGTTATTTGGAGTTCAGTTATTTTATCGCTCCATATACCCTGGCTATTGCTACCCTGCAACCTAAAAGTGTAAGTACCCGATGGCAGGTGCAGGTAAGTGGCCGAACGGCGGGTGCCGCTTTCTACCCAATCTTTATCTATACCTACCAGCTGATACCTGTACCTGTTTTGAGCCGGGGCTGTAAAATCCAGCGACGCAAACTCCAATGTGAGAATATCCTGTAAATGATTGAGGGTAATAGCCTTAACAGCTTCAATATTATTTTGCAATACACCCGTTTTATCACCAGCCACCACGGGCAAATTATTAATTAAGATATCGGTAATAAAAACGCCAGGTGTATAAGTGGCAGTAAGAATTTCTTTTGGGTCAAAAATATTGATACCATTAACACCCCCGAAAGCAAGATGGCCATTGGGCAATTTGACAAACGTAGCGGTATTAAATTCGTCATCCTGCAGGCCATTGGCCTTTGTAAAATTTCTGAAAACCCATTGGCTGCTATCTTTTTTTATATTGGCCAAAAGGCAAAAAACACCATTATTAGTACTGCCCCAAATATTGCCGTTATCATCCGGCAATATGCCGTACACCACATCATCTGGCAATCCATTTTTAGTGGTGAGGTAAAAAAAATCGCCGGTTTGTTTATTAAGCCGGTTGAGGCCGCCGCCTTTTGTACAGATCCACAAATATTTGGCTGGCTCGGTGGGGTCGTCTAAAAAACAGGAAACATGGTTATAATTCAGCGAATTTCGGTTGCTGCTATTATTGGTGTACCATTTTACCTGTGGTGCATTGGCTGTACTCGAAAGGGTAATTTTTGCAAAGCCTTCCTGAGTACCGGCCCAAAATACACCCTGTTTATCTTCGTACAAACTGGTGCAGATGGCCTTTGCCATTAACGGGTTTGTAGTATTTGTGCTAATGCTAAAACTATTAATGTTCCCTGTGGCTTCATTAAAGTAAATAAATACCCCGCCCAATCCGCTAAACCAAATATTCCCTTTTGAATCTTCCAGCATGGGTTGCTTATCACCTTTGCCTTGGTAATCTTCTATTTCAGGATGATGGAGCAAGCTGCCAGACACCGGATTGTATTTATAGTAACCACTGTTATCACTTTTTAACCAAAAATCGCCTTTCCTGGTGGTGATAATATTATCAATTTGGGTTACGGACGCAATTTTGCCGAAGGCATTCATTTGTAACGAATCATTTTTTAACCGGTTCCAGCCGTAACCAAAGTCCCCAATCAGGATATCTTTTGTGGAAACTGGAACAATTCCCCGTACACTAGAGCCTTGCATTTGTGCTTTAAATTTGGTGTCGGCTGCATTGTATTTGCGTAAACCCCACCCAACCGATCCCGACCATAAAATGCCCGAACGGTCGAAAATATATGGATACACCAACCTTGTGCTTTCAGGTAATTGTACATTCCAGATGGGTGCCTGGCCAACTTCCCATTTGCTTACATCATAAAAGTGTATCTCTCGGTGGTGGAGCTCCCAGAGTTCTTCGTTGGGTCTGAAGAGCATATTGCCTGCCGGGTGCTTCTCAGTATCAAATAACGGAACAACTTTTTCACCATCTAAAAGGAAGAGGTTGGCATTTACTAAAATGCTTCCGTCTGGGGTAAAATGACCGCTATTTAAAAGAGATGCATTGGATAATTGCTTTAAACTTTTGTCTACTGGCTCAAAACGATAAACGGTGCCGTTCATTCCACCTATCCATACCTGGCCACTTGTGTCTATACCTATACCGTACACCTGTGTGTTGCCGGGAAGGGATAACCTTGTGATGGCAGGGGTAGTTTCTTTTTCAAAAAAATGATCCGGAAGCGACACGATATTAAAACCCGCAGCATCGGCCGCCACCAAAAACCTGCCGTCTTGCATTTCGGTTATAAACCGGATACGATTGCCCGAAAGGCTTGATGGAGTGGAAGGGTTGTGGGTGATGCGGTAGAATTTGCCGCTTTTTTTATCATAAATATTTAAACCTGCATCCTCCGTTCCCACCCAAATCCGGCCTTTTGAATCTTCAAAAAGTTTTACAATAGTATTACTGCTTAGTGTATGGGCGTTGTAAGGGTCGTTGGTAAAAACTTTAAACTTATAACCATCATAACGGTTCAAACCATTTTTGGTAGCCACCCAAATAAAGCCTTCTTTATCCTGCAAAAGATCGAACACCATGCCCTGCGATAAGCCTTGTGCCGTTGAGATGGATTCGAAGGGTTCCGCTTTTTTGGGCTGTGCTACAAGGCCCAGCCATACCATAGTGGCACAAATAATTAAACTGGTTTTGCTAAAAATGTGGTGCATGCCCTGTAAATCTAATTGTAAATCTATTTTTCGCAAACAATATAACAAGGCAGACAAAGTGTACGGTAGCAAAATGAAGAATTTTTACGGTCGATGCATAATTTATCCTGTTAAATGATGGATTTATGCAGGCTTTTGGTGAATGGCTCCATACCTTCTCACTACTTGTTTCTCATTTTTACCGCTGAATATACTTTAGTTTTTTCAGGATTAATAATGACGTCTTCGCCGTGGTCGGTGTCCTTACCAATGCTCTTAACTTAACAAAATTCAATCCAGTGAAGTTTGTAAAAACATCAAGACACACCCCAGTCACTCCTTTAGGGGAAAGGGGGCAACTCAAACCTGGATGCCTAAGTTAAGAGCATTGGTGTCCTCACCTACCACCGACTGAACGCAAACCAAATTGCAAAACCCATCCAATTCATTGTCGGTGAGAACACCAACCAAGGTGAAAAATAACTTCCCTATTAGGGTTTTCAGGTACCAAAATCCTGGAGGTGATTGATTGGAGCAGTTTATGGTTCGTAGATTGAAACCATAGAACAGTACACAAACCATAACTAAGAAAAATAATTTATTGTAACCCTTTAAAATAAACAGGATTTATGAAAATAAAAATCAAGCAAATATTAATGCTATTATTAGTGGTTTTGCTGTCCACTTATTTCTGTACCAGCACTCTGGCACAAACCAACTGGACAGGAACCAACGGCATTAGCTGGTCCGACCCCGGAAACTGGTCGGCAGGGGTGCCCGATGCTGCTGATGACGTAACCATCCCCAACACCACCAACAAACCCACTATTTCGGGGGGTACAGTAGCAGTAGCTAAAACTACTGAAGTACGATCTGGAACTACCCTCACCATTGCCGCCACGGCAAGCTTGACGTTGAATGGCTCGAAAAGTGGAGGTGGTGGTACCACAGCATTTCTGAATGATGGCACAGTTCAAAACAATGGACAGCTTATCTTGGGTAACGTCTCAGGTATTGGAGGCGAAGGACTTTATAATAGGGGTACCTTCAATAACAACACAGGTGGAGACATTAAGATTGACCGTTCCACTAACCGTGCCATTTTTAACAGAGATGCCACCTTCAACAACGCAGCCCTTATTACGATTGGTGCTTTGGCGAGTGTAGGTGCACGTGGTTTAGATAACTTTGGCACTACCGCAATGTTCAATAACAACACAGGCGGTGAAATCAAAATTGATAATGCCACCAGTGCTGGTCTGAATAATGAGGGTGGTGGCACTTTTACCAACGCCGCGAAAATCACCATTGGTGCAACCACAAGTATAATAGGAGAAGGAATTGATAACAGAGGCACTTTCAATAACAATACAGGTGGTGACATTAAAATTGACCGAACTGGCCGTGGTCTTTTGAACCATACGGCAACCTTCAATAACGCAGCCCTTATCACTATTGGTGCTTCGGCCAGTGTAGGCCAGCGTGGTTTAAATAACTTTGGTGCCACAGCTGTGTTCAATAACAACACAGGCGGTGAAATCAAAATTGATAATGCCACCAGTATTGGGCTTTTCAACGAGAGTGGCACTTTTAACAATGTGGCAAAAATCACTATTGGAGCAACTGCAAGCATCGGAGGAACCGGAATTGATAATAGAGGTACTTTTAACAACAACTCCTGCGCAGCGTGGATCAATATCGTTTCCAACAGTATTGTCACCAACAGCGGCACCTTCTCCAATGCGGGCATAATCACAGAGCGGGCAAGCGGCAACAGCAACATCAGCAACAATTCAGGTATCGTACAAAACCTCAATGGCGGCACTTTTACCATTACGACCAATACAGGAGTATTGACCACTGCAGCAGACGACATCTGGACAGGTTGCATTTCCACCAACTGGGCCACCTCCGGCAACTGGGCCGATGGCACAGTACCCACGGCAGCAGACGATGTAACTATTCCAAATACAACCAACAACCCAACCATTTTGGGAGGAACTGCCGCAGTAGCTAAATCTATTGAAGTACGAACTGGAGTTACCCTCACCATTGCCGCCATGGCCAGTCTGACAATAAATGGATCTAAGTCCATTTCGGGAAACACCATCGCTCTCTTTAACAGCGGTACGGTGACCAATAGCGGACAGGTGGAGATTGGAAGTTCGTCTATGGCAGATGTAGGCAAGTACGGAATTCGTAACGAAGGTACATTCACCAACAGTGGGGGCAATATTCAGATTGACCGCTGGACTGATACAGGTTTATACAATGAGGCAGGGAGTTTTACCAATTCAGGAAACATCACCATTGGGGCATCGGCTGCTACCGGGAAAGACGGCCTTTTCAATAGGGTAATTTTTAGCAATACTGGTGCGGGACTTATTCAAATCGACCGCTCATTTGCGGCGGGTATATCGAATTTGTTTTCGGCTACGTTTACTAACTCTGCCCGTATTATAATTGGCTCATTGGCATCGGTAGGCAACTGGGGTATATTGAATTTGGCTACTTTTAATAACAATACGGGTGGCGACATTAAAATTGATAATACCACGAGCATTGGCCTCTACAACCAAAGTGGTACTTTTAACAATGTGGCAAAAATCACTATTGGAGCAACCACAAGTACCGGAGTTGATGGACTTAATAACGCAAGTACTTTCAATAACAATACAGGCGGGCAAATCAGCATTAACCGAGCAACCGGTTTAAACTCCTCAGGGCTTAATAATGCTTCTGGCACGTTCACCAACGCGGCTACAATTAACATCACCAACGCAGGAACTAGCAGCACACCTTCGGCAAGGGATGGAGCGGTTGGCATCCGCAACCAAGCCACGTTCAGCAATAGCACGGGCGGACAAATCAACATTAATGATTTAACTGGAAACAACTCCACTGGAATTCGGAACCAAAGTGGCACCTTTAACAACGAGGCCACCATCAACATCGGCGATCTGGTAATTGGTGGAGCTTTTGGCATCGTCAACCTAGCCATGTTCAACAACAACACGGGTGGGCAACTTAATATTGACCGCTCCACTGCCCAAGGGGTTCTTAACTCTTCCGGCACGTTCACCAACGCGGCGACCATCACCATCGGAGCGAAAGCAACTGTTGGAGCTAATGGCATCGCCAACCAAGCCACGTTCAACAACAACACGGGCGGGCAAATCAACCTGGACCGGTCATTGAGCGGGATTCGCCAATTTTCCGGCACCTTTAATAACGCCGCTAAAATTACCACTGGAGCGTCGTTGGTAAATAATGGCATCCGAAACGAATCCACTTTCAACAATAACCCCTGCGGCGAAATTTCAACGTTCCATCCGCTCCTCAACTCGTCAAATTTTACCAATGCAGGGCTTTTTCGGGAAAATACAACCTCGGCACATACCAATTCCGGTACTGTGACCAACAACGGCATCATTGAGTACCCGCAGGGCAATCCCATTCCTAACGTCACCAACAATGATGTGATTGTGGCACCAATTACGGTTTGTAGTACTACCACCTTTTCCCCTGCCTTGCAAATAGGGGGTGCGAATAGTTTTACAGTAGGTACAACCTGGTACAAAGAACCCGCCCTTACCAACGCCGCAGGCACCTATAGCCCCAATACCTTCACCGTTACCAACCTAACGGCGGGCAGCACTTATCCGCTCTATTTTGAGATCACTGACCCTGTAAACATGTGTACCAGAACCGTTGGGATTAATGTGACGGTGAATGCAATTCCACCCACGCCTATCATAACTGGCCTCACAACATTCTGCACAGGTAGTTCCGTTACGCTTGGTTCCGGTTCAGCTACCGGCAATCAATGGTATCTTGATGGTAACCCGATAGGTGGTGCCACCAATCAAACTTATACAGCCACGGCACAAGGAAACTATACCGTTGTTGTAATGGCAAGCGGATGCCCTTCGGCACCATCGGCAGCAACGACAGTAAATGAAACAACAGCTACATTGGCAATTAATCAGGACATGGCTACCACAAACATTGTACCCGGCGGCAACCTTATTTTTGGAAACGACTGTAGAGCCATCGGGGTTATTACCCCCAATGGAGCCAACCCTGTAAGTGGCAATGTAGATTCTAAAGTTTGGGTGCAAGCTACTCAGCCAAGTTTTAACGGACGCCCTTACCTGAAGCGGCATTACGAAATAACCCCGGCCAACAATCCAAATACCGCTACGGCAAGAGTTACCCTTTATGCCACACAGGCGGAGTTTGATGCCTTTAACCTGTTTGCTTTTAACGGCGACGATATGCCAACCGGCCCCGGCGATAATGCCGGTATCGCCAATATCCGCTTTTACAAATACAGTGGCACCAGCAGCGATGGTAGCGGTAGCCCGGGCAGTTATACGCAACCTGGTGTGCTGATAGACCCCGTCAATTCCGACATCATCTGGAACAGTACTTTAAACCGTTGGGAGATAAGTTTTAATGTGTCAGGTTTCAGCGGATTCTTTGGCGGCAATGGTGGCAATACTATTTTGCCCCTGCAGTTACTGAGTTTTAATGGCACCAAACAAGCCAACAGCAGTACCCTAAACTGGAAAACGGCCAATGAGCAAAACACGAAGTCTTTTGAACTAGAAAGCAGTACCGACGGCCGCCGCTTTACGAAAATGGCAACCCTAAACGCAGCCGGTAATGGCAGCCATTCTTATAGCTACACCGATGCAACTATTTACAAAGACAAAGTATGGTACCGCCTTAAAATGCTGGATGCCGATGGTAAGTTCACCTACAGCACGTTAGTACTAATGAACCAATCAACCAATCATCCAATCACCATCTTCCCAAACCCTGCTATCAGTGTTTTGAATATCAATTTGAGCTCAGCAAAATTGCTCAATACCAATGCACAATTAACCGATGCTAAAGGATCACTGTTGCAGGTGGTTAGGTTATCTGGCTACAATCAGCCGGTTACTATAGGGCAGCTTGCAAAAGGTATGTACCTGATAAAGTTTGCAGACGGTACGGTGCTTCGGTTTGTAAAGGAATAAGATTTTTAGGCAATTCCTATTATAGCCATGTTTGTAAAACAAACTGGCTATACTTATAGACAATAAAAAGCGGAAAAGCTGAAAACCGGCTACCGGAACATTAATAAAATACCCGGAGGTAAGGCCAACCCATGTTATATCAACACGGCTGTAGCAGTAGCTGTAAGCATACAACTATGCAATGGTGGTAACATAAGCACCATCAGTACCAGATCTGTTTTCGTAAATGGTAAATGTTTGGTACCGCCTCCAAACTAAAAAACACCCACGTCCCTTAAGCGTATAGCCCCGTTCCTTAATTCGGCCCGGGGCTTTTTGGATGTTGGCAACGGCTACCACCCATCTGGTGCCGGCCTCCCGGCCGGTGTACAGCCGTTACCTGATCATGAATAGTAACGAGTTCAAATTTATAATCAGGTAACAAGCTATCACAGGCCGTGAGGCCTGCAACAGTTATGTTTATTAAACCCTGATAAATTAAACTAACGCAACGAAATAGTAACCATTTTCAGGTATCTGCATTTTATGCAAGGCTTGTTTCGTTTCTATTTGAGCGCTCACATACCGCTTAGTTTAAGAATTTATTTCTATCCCTGAAATGGTGATTCTGTCCCATAATTTAAAATTTTTACTGCGTAAATCTAGTTTCGGAAAAAAACTAACATTTTAAAAATGGGAACAGTACAAGACTTTATTACAAAAGCTTCTCCGAAAAAAGAGGCCTCTACGAGCCTTTCCGAAGGAAAGAAGCAATACATACACAAGCCCCAAACCAACCAACTGACCAACCAAACAACCGACCAACTATCCCCAATTCCCTACCATCTTATATCTAATTCCTCTGCTCCACAAATCCTTTATATGACAAAAAAAATACACTTCCCCCGTTTTATTACTGCCCTAGCCTGCCTTTTTGCCCTGCTTTTTGTGGGGAATGCGTTTGGGCAAACCAACAACTACTTTGGAAATTCAGGTACTATTACTGGTAATGTTTGGAGTACAAGTGTTGGAGGGCCTTATACTTCTCCATTAAACACAACAGGTGGAGCTATTTTAAATTTTAACAACGCATTTAGTGCGACAGGAGGAAATATTTCTCCTATGCCAAATACATGGAATTTTGGAGCAAGCGTAGGAACCTGGAGCCCGGGAGGTACGATTGGAGCGGCAGGTGTAAATATTAATTTTAATACTTCTGCTGGAGTATTCCAAGATTTTGGGGGTAGTCAGTCATTTTCAACTTCGACTACAGCGGCTTTTACAAAATCTGGTACTGGTGCGCTTGCATGGGCAGGAGGAACATTTACTGGCGGACTTACTTTAAGTGCCGGGACACTTGTCTTAAGGGGAACAAGTTCTTTAGGAAGTGGGGCTGTAACATTTAATGGCGGTACTATTGCTACAAATGCGACTAGAACAATTTCAAACCCTACTTCTATAACGATTGGAGGAGACCTGCAATTGGGTGAAATACCTGCCAATGTTTCTTTGGCTTCGAATACGGCAAACATTTTATTTTCTGACGCTGTTTCTCTAGGAACTTCCACCCGTACACTTACCTTAGGCAACGCAGGCACGCATGAATTCGTAGGTGTTATTTCCGGTAGCGGTGGATTGATTGTGGCCGCAAATGCTAATGGTTCTTTAGGAACTTTGATTTTATCTGGTACAAATACCTACACAGGAAATACAACCATTACCGCCGGAACGCTTCGTGCTGGTAGTAGCGTAGTAACTTCAACTAATGGAGCCTTTGGAAATAGTGCCAATGCAGTTATATTAAATGGTGGTGCATTAGAATTTAACACCAGCACTTTTAGTCGTCCATTATCAGTTACAGCCAATGGTTCAAGAGTAGATGCATTTAGCGGAGCTCGAACAGCATCCGCCAATATTTCTGCAACTGGAACATTTGGGTTGACCATTGGGGGAACAACAGTGGCCAGTGCAGCCGGTCAAGATTTAACTTTATCAGGAGTTTTAAGTAACGGAACTGGCACACTTTCTTTGACAAAAGATTTAACCAGCACTGTAATATTATCTAATACAAATACCTATACAGGAAATACAACCATTACCGCTGGAACGCTTCGTGTTAGTAATAACGTAGCAACTTCAGCTAACGGTGCTTTAGGAAACAGTGCTAATGCGGTTGTATTAAATGGGGGGGCATTAGAATTTAACAATGCCACATTTAGTCGTCCATTATCTGTAACCGCTAATGGCTCAAGAGTAGATGCTTATGGATCAGCAAGAACCATAAGTGCCAATATTTCTGCAACGGGAACATTTGGGTTGACCATTGGGGGAACAACATCGACAGCCGGTCAAAATTTAACTTTATCAGGAGTTTTAAGTAACGGAAC
>JAYUOV010000146.1:0-4613 GCA_043760535.1 Chitinophagaceae bacterium | reverse complement strand
TGCTACGGAATAAGCACCACTTGCCGTATCTGTATTGCCTATGGCTACTGCATAAGAACCCGATGCAGTAGAAAAACCACCCATGGCTACGGTATGGTCATTAGAGGCCACTACCTTTTCCCCAATGGCTGTTGAAATATAACCTGTGGCTTTTGCATCGAGCCCCAAGGCGGAGGAATAACTTTGTGAAGCTTTATTTTGGTATCCAAATACTGTTGAACCAGTACCAGATGCAGTGTCTTTATATCCTCCAGCTATGGCGTAACTGCCGCTAGCAATAGATTGATCTCCCATTACTACAGCGGCGTTGCCCGATGCAGTAGTATTGGTACCCATTGCCGTGGCAAAACTGTTAGAAGCGGTAGTATTATCGCCCATTGCAGTAGAGGCATATTGTGTTGCTTTGGTTCGGTTACCCATGGCTGTAGCAGATTGTGATGTTGCTTTTGTGCCGAATCCCATGGCTACTGCGTATTGGCCCGTTGCACTATCCTGAGAGCCCATGGCAATTGCAGTGCTGCCCGATGCGACTGATAGAAAACCCATTGCAGTAGACCCATTAGAACCCGATGCAACAGTTTGATAGCCCATTGCTGTTGATCCGGTACCCGATGCAAGATTTAGATACCCCATTGCTGTGGCATAAGTACCCATTGCACTATCCTTAAAACCAGCAGCAAATGATGCATAACCTGAAGCAATTGTTTGGTCACCCGTTGCTGTAGAAGCAATGCCTAGAGCTTTTGTAGCAAAACCCGTTGCAGTGGAATAATTACCTTTTGCACTATCTAGCCGACCTGCTGCAAATGAAGCATAGCCTGATGCAATGGAACGTGCCCCTAAAGCTGTGGAAGATTCACCTATGGCTTTTGATTCACTACCCATTGCTATGGAATAATCACCTTTTGCACTATCCAGAAAACCAGCAGCAAATGCAGTAGTACCTGTTGAAACTGAAGATTGCCCAATTGCTGTGGAATAAGCACCTATTGCTTTTGTTGAGCTACCCATTGCTGTGGAATAATCGCCTTTTGCACTATCTAATAAACCTGCAGCAAATGAAGTATTACCAGATGCAACTGATTGAAAACCCATTGATGTGGAATAAGTACCTAAAGCTTTTGTTTTGTTACCCATGGAAGTAGAATAATTACCAAATGCAACTGTTTCAGAACCCATTGCAGTGGAATTATTGCCATTTGCACTATCTAAATAACCTACGGCAAATGAAGCACTACCAGAAGCAACTGATTGTAATCCCATTGATGTGGAATTTTCACCTCTAGCTTTCGTAGCATTACCTATTGCCGTGGAATTATCGCCTATTGCATATACTGTATTTCCTAATGCATTGGAATTGTACCCTGATGCAACTGTTCGGTAACCCATTGCATTGGAAAAATTTCCTATGGCACTATCCTGATAACCTGCGGTAAATGAAGCATAACCAGATGCTACTGAATATTCCCCCAACGCTGTAGATTGACTACCTATGGCTTTTGTTAAATTACCCATAGCAGTGGAATTTTCACCTATTGCCCTAACTTCTCTGCCTGAAGCAAATGAAATACGGCCAGATGCAATTGAACCGTCCCCAATAGAAGTAGCATTTTCACCTAAAGCTTCTGTTTTACTACCCATTGCTGTAGCATAAGCACCTTTGGCCTTGGTTTGGCTTCCTGTAGCAAAGCTGTAATTGCCAATACTGTCGTAATCCCAATTAGCATTACCATCAAACCCTGCCCTAAAAGCACTTTTGCCAGGTATAAACATCATTTTAGAAACAGCACCACCGCCACCACCATCATCATAAAAATTTACACTATCGGCATTTACAATAAAATTTTTACCATAGTTAGCAGCACTATTGTAAATAATATGGTTGGGGTTAATAGTGCTTAGTTTAAAAAATGGTGTACCGCCACCACCACTGCCAGCCACTTTTACAAAAGCAGAACCATCGTAATACCAAAAACCCTGGTTGGCGGTTTCATCCACATAAATAAGCAGGCCCTTGTGGTCGGTGGCATTTAGCTTGGGCAGGCTTTGGCTATTGGCCAGTGCCAGCGTAAGGTACCTGGGTATCAGCATACCGCTTGTATCGCTGGTAATGTGCAGTTTGGCTTTTGGGTCGGCGGTGCCGATGCCTACAAAGCCGTTTGGCGTTTGTGCCTGGGCAGCAGTAAAGCCCAAGGCATGAATCAATGCAATCATTGCATGTTTCATCGGGTTCATTTTTTGTTTCATTAGGTTTTTATTTTGAAACACAAAAATGGGCTGCGTAAATTCTGTGGCCTATAAGGGGTAACCCTTGATTATTTATATCTAGTTATTATTCCTAATGGTATTATTTATGTTTGAGCCTTGAAAAAGCTAATAAATTACTTACATCTGGCTATTAGGTTTTGCCTGGTATTTGTCTCATTTTTGGGGTGCAAAAACATTGAAAAAGAAAAAGAGACTTCCTTACAATCTGAAAATAAAACCGAGAAATGGCTTGGCGATATAGCGAACTTTGAAAAAGATGCTGAGGTCTATAAAAAAACATTCTGGACTTATTATGATTCTTTAGCTGCCAAAAAAGATTTTCAGGAAAAAGGAAAAGCTTTGGCTAATTATGGCAGCGTATTATCATTTACTTTTTCTACAGATAGTTTGTTTAAACAAGCAGCATTGGAATATATTTCGAAGCCTGATCCAAAGCCAGATTCGAACTGGATACAATTACATTTCAATGTTTCGAGACAGTTTTATATTTCGAATGAATTTGAAAAATCAAGGTTTTATGCCAAGGTGGGAATTAGTTTTTGTAATGGTCCGCAATTTGACGGCTATGTTGCTCAATTGAAAAAATTGGCTGGTCAAGGCTTTGCTGAAGAAGCTAAACCTGACAGTGCCATTATTTATTACGTTGATGCATTACCATTTTGCGAACGAACCCAGGATTATAAAATGTTAGGATCTCTTTATTATGGCATAGCTTATTCTTACGATAAGCTACATGCTTATAATGAATCAGGAAAAATGTATCGTAAAGCCATAGAAAATTTTCTAAAGGCTAAAGACACTTCCAGTAGTTTTGATTTATTAGCTACATACGGCATCAATCAACTACAATTTACAAGGGATACCGCCAGTACATTACGATTGATTGACTCTTCCATTACACTTTTTAATGCTTACAAAGGGAAAAAGCTTGCCGACAGTAGCTATGCCAATAATATTTTGGGCTATAAATTTTTGTACTTAAAAGAATATGATTCAGCTCAACACTACTTAGAGAAATCAACGAAATACTTAACTATTCTTGGAAATAAATACTTTCTTAACCAAAATGAAATACTAAACTCAGAAATATTTTTCAAAAAATATGGCCAATTAAAAAGCCCTCAGAAAACGAAGCAATGGGCCGTTGAATTGATGACAAATAAACAGTATTCTGAAGCAGTTACATTATATGAACAACTGTATGCATTTTCTAAAAGTAAAAAAGACTATGCCGCTGCAGATAATTATTTGCAAACAGTCAATTTATTAAACGACTCATTACGCACAAGTAACCAAAAAGGCCAACTCTTTGAACTTGAAAAAAAATACCAATCCACTCAAAAAGAGCAGGCTCTTGTTTTATCAAAAAAAGAAATTGAAAACAAGCGAAAATCTATTGTATTGCTACTTGCTATTTTAAGTGTTGTAGTACTATTAGGTGTGCTGTTCATTTTTTGGCAAAAACAAAAAAATGAAAAAAAGCAAAAAGAAAATACCATGCAATACACCAAACAACTGCTTGAAAAAACCGAAGAAGACCGTAAGCGAATAGCTACCGACCTCCACGATAGTATTAGCCACGAACTGATGAGTTTAAAAACTTCGGTAAAAGAAGATTTTGGATTGGTGAATACAAAGATTGATACCATTATCAACGACATCCGCATCATCAGCCGCAACCTGCACCCGGTACTTTTCGATACGGTGGGCCTTCAACATACCATAGAGCAATTAGCCGAACGGGTACAGCAACAAAATAATTTTATGCTTACCGCAGATATTCAATACAGCAACAGCCTGCCATCGGCCACCGAATTACAGGTGTACCGCATCGTGCAGGAAGCTGTAACCAACATTATTAAATACGCCGATGCCATAGCAGGTAAAATAACCATACAGGAAACCGCAACCCACGTTAGCATAGAAATAAAAGACAATGGCAAAGGCTTTAACGTAGCCGAAACACTCAGCAACAGCAAGGCTTTTGGCCTGCACAACATTATAGAACGCAGCCGGGCAGTAGGCGGGGTAGCTAAAATTGTGTCGGGCAGCATTGGAACTATTATTACTATTAACATACAAAAAAACAATAGTTGATACTACCCGTCCAGAATCGCAGCATTATCAATTATCCATTAAAAAATTATCCATTAAATAGATGAGCATCCTTATAGCCGACGATCACCCTTTTACCTTACAAGGCACCAAAAGCTTTGTAGAATCGCTAGGCTATACGGTATCCGACATTTGCAGTAATGGCATTACAGCACTTAATTTAATAACCACACACAGGCCTACTATTGCTATACTCGATATTAATATGCCCGGAATGGACGGCATGGAAG
>JAYUOV010000145.1:0-13695 GCA_043760535.1 Chitinophagaceae bacterium | reverse complement strand
GTCGCCAATGTCGCTTCATAGTAGCATTAGCCCCTGCTTCATAAATCATATATTACCAATATTTATATTAACAAATATCTACCTGCTTACCCTAGTTTCTCACCGGGGATTAAGGAGGCTTTTTACTGCACCACTTTATTAGCACAGCAGCTACTGGCAAAGGCATGTGGCTTGGCCCTGAAGGCAAAACCCATACCCATGATATAGCCCATGGCATCTTTTAAAGCATCGTTACTTTTAAAGTTTGGGTTGGTGTTTATATCGGCGTGAACTTCCATATCTACATCAAACTCAGTAAACAACTGGCACAATTCGTAAGCTATTTCTATACTCTTCCCAACCTCTAACAACATCCTTTCTTTGATACTCATTTTTTGTAATGTGGTATTGTTGCTGATGTACATAAATCCACCACGGCCCTTGCGGATGAATACGATTACCGTAGCAAATTCTGTGATCTTTCCTTTTACCTGGCTATCGGTTCCGATACACACTTTTAAGGGTAGGCCTGTTGCTTGCTCTCTCAGCAATACCTGCCATACTTCATCTGCTATGGGCCTTGTAACCCTTGTTCCGTCTAGCTTTCGCCATTGCTGCTGTTCCATTGGTTTTGTTTTAAAAATGTTGTTTGCACGGATCAAAGGACTCGAACCTTTATGACCGGTTTTGGAGACCGGGATGTTACCAATTACATCAAACCCGCATGTGTTTTGCTTTAAACTTATAAGGTCTTATCAGCCATTTCCTATAATTAAGGAACCCGAAAAGACCTTATAGGTTTTGTGCAGTTGTGGTGCCCCGGGGAATCGAACCCCGCTGTCTGGTCTTTCAGGCCAGTGCATAAAACCGTCTCTGCCAAAGCACCTTTTTGAGTTGTACAGAGGACTCGAACCTCTTTCTTTCGATTTGCAGTCGAATGCATACAGCCATGTCTGCCAGTACAACAGTTTTGCGGAGGATGTAAGAATCGAACTTACCTGAGTGTTACCTCAACCCTGGTTTAGCAAACCAGTACCTTACTATCTCGGTCAATCCTCCAATTCGTTTTGGCGGAGAGAAAGGGATTCGAACCCCCGAACCTATACGGCCAACTGTTTTCAAGACAGCCTCCTAGACCTGCCAGATTTTCTCCAACTGTGTGGGTGTGTTGTGTGTTAGAGGATGAAAAAAGACTCGAACTTTTAACCATCGCCTTAATCCCGTAAGCGTACGGGATCATTGAGCTATTCATCCAAAATTTACAGGGCTATATTCGTACAAAGGCTTTCTTTCCCCTGCTCTGCCCGGCTGAGCTAAAGCATTCATATTTCCATTTTCTTTTATGGAATGCTGGCTGCATTCGAACCAGCGACCTCGGGATCCACTTCGAAGTATCTCTGCACTACGGCACCTGTTTTGTTGGCTTGAAAAGATTCGAACTTTTATTGCATCGTTCGTAGCGATACGTTCTTCCATTGAACTACAAGCCATTTTTGGTACGGCTTTCAGAATTGAACTGAATACACCATCCTGTTTTTCCCTTCCAGAAAGGAAGGAAGACTGGTGTGTTACCATTACACCAAACCGCATTCTTTTCTATGGTTGTCTCTGGGATTCGAACCCTGATTTTCCGTTGCACAGACGGATGTTCTACCGTTGAACTAAAGACAACATCTTACTGATGTCCGGGTGGGATTCGAACCCACATCATCAGAATCAAAATCTGATATGCTCCCATTGCACCACCAAACAGTTTAGTTGGCCCGCCCCGAAAGCATTCGGGGAACTCCCCGTGTAAAAGACCGGTACTCTAAACCAGTTGAGTTACGAACCATTGTAATTTGTTGCGGTTAATGGACTCGAACCAATAACCTTTACCGTATCAGGGCAATGCTCTGCCAATTGAGCTAAACCATAATTTTTGTTGGCCAGAAAAGACTCGAACTTTTAACCTTGAACAGTTCCTGCTCTAACCATTGAGCTACAAGCCATCTTTTTGTTTGAACCATGATTAGAACTGATTGGGCTGCTTTAACTGATTTTGAGATGAATTGACTTTTCCTTTTCTGAGCCATCCTTTAAATCCAATTAATCCTGGTTTAGACAAAAAATCTGCGGTTAGTAAAGGAATCGAACCCGTAGCATCAGATCGACAATCGGATATGTTAGCCGTTACACCAACCAACCGTAGTAGTCTGTATCAGATTAGAACTGGCATTGCTAAGTAGAAAGCTTAGCATCCTGTACCATTAGACGAAAAGACCATTGTTGTTTTGTATAGCAGTCAGGATTCGAACCTGAAGCCTCTCCGTTCCAAACGGAGTATCCAACCAATTGGAATGCTGCTATATTTTAAAATTTACCCTGTGAGATTATCATCCACATCAATTGGTTTCTAAAACAATTGTAGCTAACGTTTGGACTACTGGCCAATTTTTTGCTAACCAACATTTTCAAAGAGCGTTTTGTAAAGGGTTTTAGGAATGCAGCCCCGGGCAACTCCGGAGCTGCTTTTTTCCCTCCTTTGACATATTAATGTTATCAATTAGGCATAAAAAAACCCGGTCAGGATTTTTAGTCCGACCGGGTTTGCTGATACGCTGAAATGCCTATTGCACCTGCGTTTCATTATACCACGGTCGTATGTTTGTATCATCATTACTCACCTCCAGCCCAATAGAAATCCCACTATTTCTCTTCGATAAAAACCACATTATGGGCAACATACCCACACAGCCATTTCTCTGGCTAAAGCCCGGATAACTGCGTAAAATTTGTATATGCTGATGTTTCATGCGTTGTTGTTTATTTTTTTCTGCATCGCTTTAATGCATAGGTTTTTGTTATTTCACAAATGAGGTTAAAATTATTTTATTTCAAATCCTATTAATCCTTTTAATCCACTCAAATCCCGGTTCCGACAAATAAAAAGCCCCACATTTCTGCGGGGCTTTGCTATGTTAAATTTAGATTTTTATACATCTAAAAAAACAGTGCTTTGCACCCCGCTAGTCGAATAATCCATACAAGGACTAAACGATTTTGCTGTTTCTATATGTTGAATATTGTGTAACACGTTTTTATTATTTTGTTAATGCGAATGTGAAATTTATTTTTCGATAAAACCAAAATTATTTTTTAAAGACTTTGCAAATTAAAAACCTACATCGGCCGAAACACCAGTAAAATCAATGGTTTCGGGCAAATAAAATTTTTATTTTAATTTGTAAAAAAGTACACCAATTCGGGTATTAACTGCCATTAAATAAAATAACCTTTCAGCTATCCGCTGAAAGGTTATCGAATATTGCCATATAAAAATGGTAAAAGTTCTTGAAGTATTTATGCTTTTAAATCCAGTTTTATCTGCAGCTCATCAAATTGTTTTGGGTCGATGGTGCTTGGGGCATCTATCATCACATCGCGGCCACTGTTGTTTTTAGGGAAGGCAATAAAATCACGGATACTTTCGCTGCCGCCGAGGATGGCACAAAGACGGTCGAAGCCGAAGGCGATGCCACCATGTGGTGGTGCGCCGTACTCGAATGCGCCTAGTAAAAAGCCAAACTTGTGTTGTTGTTCTTCTTTATCCATACCCAATGCGGCAAACATTTTTTCTTGTAATTCTCGCTGGAAAATACGGATTGAACCGCCACCAATTTCGTTGCCATTTAGTACCATATCGTAAGCATTGGCTTTAATGCCAGCGTAGGGATGTTCCAGGTATTTTGCTGCGTCATGTATTACAGGATCGTTGCCAATCATCACCTCAATATGGCCGGGCTTAGGGCTGGTAAATGGATGGTGGCGAGCCACCCAGCGGTTGTCTTCTTCGGCATATTCAAACAGTGGAAAATCGAGTACCCAAAGCAGCTTAAACACATCTTCTTTACGCAGGCCAAGGCGGGTACCCATGTACATGCGCAGGTCGCTTGTGGCTTTGCGGGTTTTTTCCTCACGGCCTGCCAAAACGAGTATTAAATCGCCTGGCTGAGCATTGCAGGTAGCGGCTATTGTTTTTAATTTTTCTTCGTCGAAAAATTTATCTACGCTGCTCTTGAAACTGCCGTCGGTATTGCATTTGATAAAGACCACACCCTGCATACCTATCTGTGGCCGCTTAACCCAGTCCACTAATTCATCGGTTTGTTTACGGGTGTATTCGCTACAGCCGGGTATGGCTATTGCGGTAACTGTTTCGGCATTATCAAACACTACAAAACCACTTGTTCCGTTGCCAATTCCGGCAGGAGAACTGTTAAGAATTTCTTCTTTTTGAGGAAAGGTGGTGCGTGGGAATTTAAGGTTGGCAATCTTGATGCCGAAGCGGATATCGGGCTTGTCGTTTCCGTATTGCCACATGGCTTCATCCCAGCTCATCCGCTCTACGGTTTCGGTATAATCGATGCCTTTTACTTCTTTAAAAATAGATTTAATCATGCCTTCGAACATGTTCAAAATATCTTCCTGCTCCACAAAGGCCATCTCACAATCTATCTGTGTAAACTCGGGTTGGCGGTCGGCTCTAAGATCTTCATCTCTAAAACATTTTACTACCTGATAATAGCGGTCGTAACCACTTACCATTAGTAATTGCTTAAAAGTTTGGGGGCTTTGCGGTAGTGCATAAAATTGCCCCGGATTCATGCGGCTGGGCACCACAAAATCTCTTGCACCTTCGGGTGTAGATTTAATCAGAAACGGCGTTTCAATATCCATAAAATCGTTTCCGTGTAAATAATTACGTGCAGCACGGTTTACGGCGTAACGCAGTTCCAGGTTACGTTTCACAGCATTGCGACGCAGGTCCAGGAAGCGGTATTTCATGCGGAGGTCGTCGCCGCCATCTGTATCATCTTCTATTTTAAAGGGCGGTACGGCACTCTTGTTGAGCACCTTAAATTCACTTACGGCAATTTCTATTTCGCCTGTGGCAATGTTGGCGTTTTTGTTGCTGCGTTCGTTTACCGTACCGGTGGCTTGTAACACAAATTCACGGCCCAGCGGATTGGCATCGAGCAGGGCATTGAGGCTTTCATTAAACAGTAATTGTGTAATACCATATCGGTCTCGCAGATCTACGAAAGTGATACTGCCAAACTTACGAACAGTTTGCACCCAACCGGCCAGGGTAACGGGTGTATTTACATCGGCAATGCGGAGCTGTCCGCAGGTATGTGTACGATACATTTTTGATTTTTTGATTTTTAATGTATGATTTGTAACTATTGGCAATGCTAAATAGATGACAAGGCGATGAACGGAGCGTCGCAACGAAGTTCAATAGTAGTACAGTCGCTGGTTAACAAATCCATTTCAAACGGGTGCAAATATAAGCCTGTGGCTGATTGGGAGCATGGCATTGGTTTGTAGTATTTAGCAAAAAAACACAAAGTGCAGGTTTGCCATAACGTTTCGGCTATTTTAGTTGTTTTAGTATTTAGGTTTGTTATTTAAAAAAAGAAACGCAACATGAAGCAATTACTTGTATTACTTACATTATTTAGTAGCCTGGCCACAAAGGCCGATGAAGGTATGTGGCTGCCGCAACTGCTGGGGCAGCAGAAATATGCCGAGATGAAAGCCAAAGGATTAAAGCTTACCGCAGCGCAATTGTACAGCATTAATAAGGCTTCGATAAAAGATGCGGTGGTAAAATTTGGAAGCGGCTGCACAGGCGAAGTTGTAAGTAATCAAGGATTAATTTTTACAAATCACCACTGTGGTTTTGATGCCATAGCCAAGGTGAGCACCGTAGATCATAATTATTTAAAAGATGGTTTTTATGCAAAATCGTATAGCGAAGAGATAACAGCAGCGGGGCTTTCGGTACTTTTTCTTATTAAGATAGAAGATGTGAGTAAGCTAGTAGCGGATAGTATGGCTACCTACCCTAACTGGATAGACTGGCGAAAAAACCGGGACAGTGTTTTGGCCCGCATTGGCCGCTTGGCTGTGGCCGGAACTACGTATAGCGGCACGGTTTATAGCTGCTTTAGCGATAACCAGTTTTTACTATACACCTACCAAAAATATACAGATATACGGCTTGTGGGCACGCCGCCACAAAGTATTGGCAAGTATGGTGGCGATACCGATAACTGGGAGTGGCCCCGCCATACTGGCGACTTTAGCATTTTTAGGGTGTACACCGCACCCGATGGAAAAGCGGCCGATTTTGATGTGGCCAATATTCCGATGAAGCCGAAATATTTTTTGCCCATTAGCCTAAAAGGAATCAACCAGGGGGATTTTACCATGGTTTTAGGCTACCCTGGCGGCACCAACCGCTTTGAAACTTCGTTTGGTGTAAAGCTGGCCACCGACATTAAAAACCCGGCGTATGTATATGTGCGGGATATTCGGTTAAAGGCAATGGATGCCGAAATGAAGAAAGACCCGGCGGTAAAATTGCAGATTACAGCTAGCTACCAAAGCCTGGCTAATTACTGGAAATTTTATGATGGCGAAACAAAACAATTGCTGAAATACAATATGTATGGTAAAAAGAAGGCCCAGGAAGACGCCTTTACCGCCTGGGCAAAAACCAAACCGGCATACGCCAATATTTGGAGCGATTATGAAAGGGCTTATGCAGCCTGGCGGCCTTATGCTAAACACAAAGAGTATTACGAGCAGGGTATTACTGGCCCTTTGCTTGTAAAATTTGCCCAAAAATTATTGGCGCTAAACGAGATGCTTACCAAGGGCAAAACGCCGAATAAAGTGATGATGGATAAGGTGAAAGACTTAGACAAAGACAGAACACAACTGCTAAAAGACCTGAATAAAACCAGTGAGATGAAAATGATGGCACAAATAACAAAAGCCTACCACCTAGATATAGAAAATGATCAGCAGCCGAATGGCTTTTTTACCGAATTAAAATATAAATGGGGCAACCTGAAAGATGATGAAACCTATCAGGATATGGCGGGTAGTATTTTTAGCAATACCATGATACTGGACGATAAAAAATGGAATTTTTTTATAGCCCAGCCCGATGCAGGGTTACTGGCCGCTGACCCGGCTTTTAATTACGCATTTGCCTTTGTAACCAACTGGGAAAGCCGCTGCAAGCCCAAGCTTACATACTTTACCGATGCCATTACCGACCTTGCTAATAAGTACCACAAAGGCTATGTGGAAATGAACCCAAAGAAAGTATTGTACCCAGATGCCAACGGCAGCATGAGGGCTGGTTTTGGCAATGTAAAAGGGTATAAACCCAACGAAAGTATAACCCTGAATTATATATGCACCATGAAGGGTTTGGTAGAAAAATACAAGCCCAACGATTACGAATATGACCTGCCGCCCAACTTTATGGAACTGTATAATAAGAAAGATTTTGGCCAGTATATGGATGTAAAATCTAAGGACATAATAGTTAGCTTTATTACCACCGACGATATAACCGGCGGTAGCAGTGGCAGCCCGGTTTTAAATGCAAACGGACAACTGATTGGCCTTGCCTTTGATGGCAACTACGAAGCATTAAGCCATAAAATAAACTACGATAAAGATCTGGGCCGCTGCATTGTTTTAGACATTCGCTACCTGCTGTGGTGTGTAGAAAAACTGGGTGGTGCAAGTAATTTAATTAAGGAACTGAAATTAGTGAAGTAGTTAGTAATAAGAGATTGGGGATTCGTAATTAGTAATTGGGGACTAGCGATTGGGGCAGATGGGAATCAATGTAACAGCATGTTTAGGGTTGACGCTATGATATGTAAGAAAAAAGTTTGGAATACACTTCTTGTTTTAAACGTCTTGAACCCTACACCTTACACCTACACCCTACACCTTTCACCCTACACCTTATACCTTTCACCCTACACCTTTTAAAAATAAACCATGATACTCCTTAACCGTAGCCGCATCCTCCGCAGCAGCCCCGCCATCCGCAGCCTTGTGGCCGAAACCATAGTAACCCCACAAGATTTTATAGCACCGTTATTTATAGTAGAAGGCCATTGCATAAAAGAAGAAATTCCATCTATGACCAACTACTTCCGGCAGAGCCTCGATAACACCATTGCCGAAGTAAAGCACCTGTACCAAATAGGCATCCGCAGTATATTGCTGTTTGTAAAATGCCCCGCCGACTTGAAAAACAAAAAAGCTACCGAAGCCCTTAACCAAAATGGCCTGATGCAACGCAGCATTAAAGCCATTAAAGATGCCGTGCCGGAAATGCTGGTTATGACCGATATAGCCCTAGACCCTTTTAACAGCGATGGCCACGATGGATTGGTGGAAAATGGCCAGATTATAAACGATGCCACGGTAGAAGTACTGGCAGCAATGAGCGTAAGCCATGCCATGGCCGGAGCCGATTTTGTAGCCCCAAGCGATATGATGGATGGCCGCATCAAAGCCATCCGCCTGGCATTGGAGCAAAATAATTTTACCCAAACCGGCATTATGGCCTATAGCGCCAAGTATGCCAGTTGCTTTTATGGCCCGTTCCGGGATGCCCTTGATTCGGCCCCCGGTTTTGGCGATAAAAAAACCTACCAGATGCATTACGCCAACCGTATAGAAGCCGTAAAAGAAGCCCAGGCCGATGTGGCAGAAGGTGCCGATATTGTAATGGTAAAACCCGCCCTTAGCTACCTAGACATTATTAGAGAAGTAAAAAATGCCGTACCCGTACCCGTAAGCGCCTACCATGTAAGCGGCGAATATGCCATGATAAAAGCCGCCGCCAAAATGGGCTGGCTTAACGAAGATCAGGCGATTATGGAAACCCTTACTTCCATTAAAAGAGCCGGCGCCAGTATGTTTGCTACCTATTTTGCAAAGGATGCTTGCAGGTTGATTGGTGGGTAGAGGGGTTGGTAGGGTTTGAAAAAAAGAAACAGACGAAAAAGCAACTACTTCAATTGAGATTAAAGTAATATTTTCAACGGCTATGAGTCAAGACAACCCGATATTAAACAGCCCATACCACGAACCCAAACTGCATTACGATACAGACAGTGAAGGAAGTTTAGACTATAACAATAAGTGCAAAAACCGAAGGGTGTTCAAAGCTGATTCAGCCGTGATACCAACCCGGCAAACAGGGCAAAAGGAAATTTTTGAATGGAATGATGATGGCGGTGAATACGTTTCGCATATCATAAACCTTTGCAGGCAGGAAGTAGGCATCTGGAGAAACAACAGCTATCCAAATACAACAAGGGTAACAAAGGAACTGCTGACCTTTTGGTTTAATAATCCTGAAAGGCTCGTTACAAAGCAATTGTTTTTTGCTCAAAGGGAGGCTGTGGAAACCGCTATCTGGTTTAATGAGATTGCTGAAAAATCAAATGCCGGCCAGCATATTTTGAGCATGCTTCGGGGTTATCAGCAAACAGTTAGTGATAATGTTGAAGACCAATTACCCAGAATCGCTTTTAAAATGGCTACCGGTTCAGGCAAAACTGTTGTGATGGCTTGCCTTATATGTTATCATTATTTCAACAGGCAGGAATATAGAAATGATACACGGTTTGCAGATTACTTTTTAATCGTTGCTCCGGGCGTAACCATCAAAAGCAGGCTGGGTGTGCTTTTCGTAGATACTAAAAACAAAAACCCTAAAGATATTGAAGATTATTACCGGGTTCGTGGCCTGATACCAGCCAGTATGGAACACAGGCTTGAAAACCTGAACGCAAGGTTGGTGATAACGAACTACCATACGTTTGAACCGAAAATTTTGCAAGGCAACAAACGCAGCCCCTTTGATGGTAAAGTAGATTTAAAAGGAAAGAAAATTGACACGGGAAATAAAGAAGATTTTAGTCAGGTAATAAAACGCACACTTGGAAAATTTAAAACCGGTAGCAGGATTTTAATATTGAATGATGAGGCTCACCATTGTTATTTGCCAAAAGGCAATAGCAAAACAACGGATAATGAAGAGGCCGACGAAAATGCAAGGGCAGCCGTTTGGTTTAGCGGCCTTCGTCAAATTTCAAAACGATTTAAACTTCAAAACGTATACGATCTTTCTGCAACACCTTACTATTTAACCGGTTCCGGCTATACGCCTTACAGTTTATTCCCCTGGGTCGTTTCGGATTTTGGTTTAATCGAAGCCATTGAAAGCGGTCTGGTTAAGATTCCATTTTTGCCTGAAAGCGATAATACACATGAATTAACCATGCCGGTGTTGCGAAATCTCTACGATTATGTAAGAGACGAACTACCGAAAAAGGGGGTAAAAAAGAAGAAGAGTGAGGCCTCGGCAGAAGGCGGAAAATACAAGGAAGAAAGGCCACAATTGCCACCATTGGTAAAAGGTGCACTGGATCAGTTTTACAACCATTACGTAGAATACTTTAATGGCATAAGGAAACAGAGTGAAGAAAAAATAAATATCTTTTCTGCTCCACCCGTTTTTATTGCTGTATGTAACAACACTTCTGTTTCTAAAGAAATGTACAAATACATAGCCGGTTATGAGTATGAGGATGCAGACGGTACACTTGTAACTGTTTCTGGTGCAAAAGACTTGTTTAGCAACTATGACCCTGTAACCAGTAAGCCGCTGAAACGGCCACCCACATTGCTTATTGATAGTGATGCATTAGAAAATGGCGAACAGATTAATGATGATTTCAAGAAGATATTTGCATCGGAAATAGAAGGGTTTAAAAAGGATTATGCAAGGCTACATGGCCAGGGCAGCATCGAAAAAATATCGGATGCAGAAATTTTAAGGGAGGTTGTAAATACGGTTGGTCAACAGGGTAAACTTGGTTCACATATAAGATGTGTGGTATCTGTATCAATGCTTACAGAAGGTTGGGATGCCAATACTGTTACGCATATTATGGGCCTAAGGGCCTTTGGCAGCCAATTGCTTTGTGAGCAGGTGGCAGGCAGGGCGTTAAGGAGAATGAATTATTTTTTGCAGGGTTACGATAAAGATGGCAACCCTACAGACGATAAACGAAAAATTGTAATTGAGAAATTTCCGCCGGAGTATGCCCATATTATTGGCGTACCCTTTAAAATGTTTAAAGGTGGTACATCGGCCCCGCCACCTGTACCAGTAGACCTAACGCATATTTCAGCAATGCCCAATAGGCAGGAGGATATGGAAATAAGCTTTCCCAACGTAACGGGCTACCGATTGGAGCATTTTGAAGGACCCATTGAATACGATTTTACCAACATAGAGAACTATGAAATAGACGGTTCTAAATTTCCTACAGAAACCATAATGACCAGCCCTATTTCGCCAAACGAGGAAAAGCTACAGGTAAAATCGGTATTGGAGAAAAGGGATAATGAGCTGATTTTTTTGATTACAACTGCCCTAATTAAACGCCATTTTAGCGATGATGAAAACAATCCGAAGTTTCAAAAATTTAATAAGCTTAAAGACATTGTAACCATCTGGTATAATGAAAAAGTGATAGTACTTAACCAAAAGCCAGAATTTAAGAAGCTATTGTTTTTTGAAGAACCTAAGAAAATAGTGGATCATATTGCCAGGGGCATTAACCCAAAACTCAATACCACAGAGCATATACGGCCGGTATTTAACTTCTACAATAAGTTTAGCAGCACCAAATATGTAAATGGCAATACCGTAAAAGATGTGTACCCAACAGAGAAAAGCCATGTAAACTATGTGGTGATGGACAGCGATTGGGAAGGTATTTGTGCCAAAACCCTGGAAGAACTCGACACGGTTCAGTCTTTTGTAAAAAATCAATTTCTTGGTTTTGCCATACCCTATGTAAAAGACGGTAAGGAACGCCAATACTTTACCGACTTTATAGTGCGGGTAAAAGGTAAAGATGGCAGCACCAAAAACCTGATGATAGAAATAAGCGGTATGAGCAAAGACAAAGCAGAGAAAAAATGGTTTGTAGAAAACCGATGGTTACCGGCAGTAAATGCCCTCAAAGAAAAGTATGAATACGATGAGTGGCATTTTGTAGAAATAGCAAACGATATCAGGAACATAAAAAACCAGTTGATAGAGAAAATACAAAATATAAACCTATAAGTTGATTTGTAGAGAAGTTGTATTTACATTCGTAGACGATGGAAACGAGTAAAAATTTAGAAGCCTTTCTGAAATTGGTAAGCAAAGAAGAATGTGGATTGCTGGAAAAAGCCAAATGGCGACAGGCTAATGATGCTTGGCTGAGCAAGTCGGGTGCCATAGCAATAAAGGTTCTTGGTACCCTAAGGGCAAAAGCAATGAGCCAAAAATCCCTTTCTGAAACGATGGGCGTAACACCGCAGCAGATAAGCAAAATAGTGAAGGGACGGGAGAATCTTTCTCTGGAAACCATTGCTAAACTGGAAATGGCATTGGGCATACAAATAATAGAAATATAAAACGATGTTATCCCTTAAAATCACGAACTAGAACAGCATTGGTGGGCATGCTTAATATCTGTTGATAAAAATGATGAACGAAATTTAATATCCAAAAACAAGAGAAAAAATTGTCAAAATATGAGTTTTAATAAAGATCAGCCGTATAACAGTTTGCCAGATTTACCTCCTGCTGCCGATTTGGAAACACCGGAAATATTTAAACTAACTATTAAAGCCAATAAATTGCTGGCAGAGTTAAAGGGCTATTGCCAGACCCTGCCGAATCCCAACCTACTTTTAAATACAATTGTGTTACAGGAAAGCAAGGAATCCAATGCCATAGAAAATATTGTTACCACACAAGACGAGCTGTATAAAGCTACTTTGCATATGGCCGACCGAATCAAAAACCCGGCTGCCAAAGAAGTTATCCAATACAGGGAAGCCACTTATTGGGGGCTTGCACAAATACAAAAAAATGGGTTAATCACTACAAACCTCTTGGTGGGCATCATGCAAAAAATCAGGGATACAAATGATAATATCCGAAAAAATACAGGTACCAAATTAGCTAACCCAACTACCAGTGCCGTAGTGTATACCCCGCCGGAAGGTGAGGATATTATAAGGCAGAAACTTGCCGAACTTGAGCGGTTTATTAACGATGATAGCTATTCCGACCTGGACCCATTAATTAAAATGGCACTCATCCATTATCAGTTTGAAGCGATACACCCTTTTAGCGATGGTAATGGAAGAACAGGGCGTATTTTAAACGTGTTGTACCTTATAAGTAAAAACCTTCTTGGGCTCCCCGTTCTGTATTTAAGCAGGTACATTATTCAAAACAAGTCTGATTATTACAGGCTGTTAAGAGAAATAACCGAAAATAAAAACTGGGCCGGCTGGATAAAATTTGTGTTACTGGGTGTTGCAGAAACGGCAGATATAACATTGAAAAAAATAAACACCATCCTCGAATTGAAATTAGCTGCACAACCTGTTATTAAAGAAGCCCTTAAATCTTCTTTTACAAAAGAATTGGTGGATTTGCTGTACAGTTACCCTTACATTAAAACCAGTGTGTTAGAGCAGTTTGGTATTGCTAAAAGACAAACAGCAGCAGAGTATTTAAAAAAAATTGAAGCAACAGGACTATTAACCTCGGTAAAACTTGGCAAAGAAGTGTATTATATAAATCAAAGCCTTATGAAGATTTTGGCTGAATAAAAGGTATTCTATTAACAAATGTCCACAACCTGAGGATATGCAGCGATTCAGCAATTATCACCACCCAGTATTTACTAAAAAAATAGCAATAGTTTCCCTTCCGTAAAAGCATGTGCTTTTCGGCAGTCAAAGTTTTGCCCCCCTATGTTT
>JAYUOV010000144.1:0-4656 GCA_043760535.1 Chitinophagaceae bacterium | reverse complement strand
GTAAGTGCATAGTGGATTCGTATTTGTGTGCTTGCTGTAAACATTGCCATTTTATTTTTATCTTGTTCAAAATTTTAAATGATAAAGAAACTCTTTTTAATAGCCATCATTTGCATGGGCTCTGCGGGCATTTCTGTGGCCGATCTTATTTCGGAAGGGCAAATAAACCGATCATTTGTATTTACCAATCTAAATACATTCAAAAGCTATAGTTTTTCTTACAAATACTACACCTACCATTACAATCAAGGTTACAAGCCAGATAAGCCGAAGATGGTAAAATGCCTGCAAAATGAACGATATGTGGCCGGTACCCGTTTTGATAAAACCTACCTCCAAGCAAAAGACAGCAAAGGAAATGTGTATGTAAGCAACATATCCATTGGAGGCGATGCCCGAGTAACCAATAGTAATACAGCTTCTGTAGTAGATGTATTTAACATTGTTAGTATAACTAAGGCTGTAATAACTATTAAAAAAGCTGAAGAAATAATAGTGTATAAAAATGGTAAGGAAAAGAAACAAAAAGCAGAATTGGGTGCAATAGCTACCAACGACAATGCCAAACTAAAGCCATGGCTGATAGGTGGAGCATTGCTTGCTTTAATAAGCCTACTGTTTGTATTTTTTATTAAAAGAAAAAACCTAACACTAACTCCTGTACAAAATTTACAACCTGCAAATACATAAATTCATGCACAATTCCCCCCAATAAAAACGAATCCCCAACCCCTAATCCCTAACCCTCGCCACTATCACCATTCTCGGGCTATTGCTTACATGGTAAGGGCCTAGTTGGTAATCGCCAAAAACCTCTAACACCTGCATGTTTTGAAAGGCTAGCATTTCTGTAAAATCGCCCAGCGAAAACTTAGAAACCTTTTCTGTAAAAATGTGTGGCTCCTCAAAGTCGTCGTCTTCCACTTCTATTTTTTTATAGAAATAATCTTCGTCCATCCATTTGGTAATATGGTAATTAATACCGTCTATTTCTTTATCTGTTCTAAAAACAACATGTTCTTCGGCATAGTGCACGTTTAAGTAATCTATCACCAGAATTCCATCTTTATTAAGCGATTGAGCCATAGTTCGTATGGCATTATCATGCTCTCTGCGGGTGCGGAAATAGCCAAAGCTGGTAAAAAAGTTAAAACAATAATCGTAATAGTTTATCCAAAAAGGCAACCGCATATCATGCTGAAAAAAATGTAGGTTCTCCTGCTCAAATTTTTTGGCAGCTTCTATAGAATTGAAAGATAAATCTAGACCGGTTACATCAAAACCAAAGTCGGCAAGTTGTTTGGCATGGCGGCCTTTGCCACAGGCCATATCTAGCATAGTGCTGCCTGCTTTAGGTTGTAAATGTTGGGTAAGCCGGTTAATAAAAGCCGAAGCTTCTTGCTCGTCTCTATTAAAATATAGTTGATGATAATAGGGGGAGTCGAACCAACTTTCGAACCAAGCTGCCATAATATTATTTTTTGCAAATGTAATTTTGTTTTTATCGGTAATTTGATTTTAGAAAATTGTTTCTATTTTTAACATACATACAATTAAAAAAAAATGATACTCATTACAAAAGACTACATCAAAGCCTTATCAATAGAACAGCGTATGGCACTAATAGATATGGTTTGGGAAGTAACCGACGACGAAAATCCTCACTGGAAAGATCTGCGAAGCGAAGAAGAAATTTTAGCCGAACACGATGAGGCTGAATCTACAGAAGCTCCGCCAGCAAAGAATTAGCCATTGTATTAGTACTACTCTAATAATGAAAATCCACCCATTACAAAATACTACCAGCCAATATTGCTTGCCATACCTAGTAATGGCTGTTGGTTAACCATGGTGCGGCCTTCTTCCGAAAAAAGCAGCATCTATTTACCATTTGTATTTGTTTTTTTATACAAGTGTAAGATACATGAGGCCCACCAATACCAAAATGTTTCCAAAAAGCCTGAGTAGCATTCGTAAAAGAAACCTTGGGTTATACATACTTTTTACGATTCAAGACAACCTTTTTTGGATGCTGCTACATACAAACGATTCCAATGGTCGGGCTGTTTTCATATTTTTATTAATTTGGTAGCCTCCATTTTGGTAAGGTTATAATAAGCAGGGATGCCAATTTTTTAAGTTGTAATTTATAGCTTGTTTAATAGTTTATAGTTCTTGCAGGGCTATTTTTTTAGTAAAACATTTATTAACCCTTTTGTGGCCTATAACGGCATAAAATATGGTTTTGGGTATTTTCATTTCTTTGGCATTACCATTTTGGTTCAATAATTGTAGCAGTGAATCTGCATTCGTTTAAAAAAAAATTTTCAAACCAAGCACATTCATCTACGATTTTTTTTAGGGCAAAAATTGTTTTTAAAAATGCATCAGGCTTACCTATTCCAGTAATCTAGTTTTACAAACAACCCTATCTTCGTTTTTTTCGATTAATTACAAACCCTATTTGTGCAATATGGCATTGATTAAATCTATATCCGGCATCCGCGGAACCATTGGCGGCAAACCCGGCGACACACTTTCTCCATTAGATGTAGTAAAGTTTACAGCGGCTTATGGCACATGGCTTAAAAACCAGAATGCCGATAATAAAAAAGTAGTACTTGGCCGTGATGCCCGTATTAGCGGCGAAATGGTTCGCAATCTTGTGGTAAGTACATTAAATGCTCTAGGATTGGATGTGGTAGACCTTGGCCTCAGCACCACACCAACCGTTGAAATGGCCGTAACCATGGAGCGGGCCGCAGGTGGTATCATTCTTACTGCAAGCCATAACCCTAAAGAGTGGAATGCTTTAAAACTACTCAATAGTAAAGGCGAATTTATAAGTGGCGATGATGGTAAAAAACTGCTGGAAATAGCTGCCAGTGAGGATTTTAATTTTGTAGGTGTAGATAAGCTCGGCACTTGTATCATCGACAATTCGTACATGCAAAAGCATATAGATGCTATTCTTAATTACGAACTGGTAGATGTGGCAGCTATTAAAAAAGCCAAGTTTAAAATAGTGGTGGATGGCATTAATAGTACCGGTGCCACTTTTGTGCCTGCCTTATTAAAAGCCCTTGGGGTAAAAGATGTTACGGTACTGAACGACGAAGTAAATGGACATTTTGCCCATAACCCCGAGCCGCTGCCACAGCACCTGAACGAAATAGCAAGTATGGTAAACCGGCAGCAAGCAAGCCTTGGGATAGTGGTAGATCCGGATGTGGACAGGCTCTGTTTTGTATGCGAAGATGGAACCCTTTTTGGCGAAGAATACACACTGGTGGCAGTGGCCGACTACATACTGAGCAAACGCCCCGGCAACACAGTGAGTAATATGAGCAGTACCAAAGCACTTAAAGAATTAACGGTAAAATATGGCGGTCAATATTTTCCTAGTGCGGTAGGCGAAGTAAATGTGGTGGCCAAAATGAAGGAAGTAAATGCGGTGATTGGCGGCGAAGGCAATGGCGGCATCATCGTACCCGATTTTCATTATGGCCGGGATGCTTTGATTGGTGTGGCTTTATTCCTCACCCATCTTGCCCATACCAAAAAATCAATGACAGCACTGCGTGGCAGTTACCCCAATTATTTTATCAGTAAAAATAAAATAGAACTGAACAATGGTTTTGACCTGAGTAAGATTTTTGGCGAACTGAAAAAGAAATACAAGAACCAGCCAATAAATACCGAAGATGGTTTAAAGATAGAATTTGACGAAGATTGGGTACACCTGCGTAGCAGCAATACCGAACCGATTATCCGCATTTACAGCGAAAGCGATTTTGAAACAAAAGCTAATAATATAGCTATGCGGCTGATGAAGGATATTAAGGAGTTTATGTAAATGTGTGGGATTAAAAAAACTTACAACACAAAAAAACGGGCAATACGGCTTAGGCTTATTGCCCGTTTTTAATAATATCTGTAATAATGGCAAGGTGGTGATTGGTATGAATGGCTAAAAATTTTATGGTGGGCTTTACTTTCAGATTGCCAAAAAAGGGATGTTTAAAATAATGATTAGCAGGTATTGCATCCAACGCTTTAATAGCCCTCGCTGCTTTATTCAGTTCTTCTTTAATGGAGGCTTCGGTTGCTACTTGCTTTGGCACCACCAAATCGGGTGCCTTAGCCTTGCCTCTTGGTATTTTTTTGGTGGTAAAAACAATCATTTTAATAAAACTGAATTTCCACTTGTACAATGTCGGGTCTGATTTTTTTACATTTTCAATAATTAGGCTAATGGTTAAAAGTATGTGCTGTAAATGCCACCCTACTGGCGATGTAGAAACATTTGGATTATTTTGTTCGTGATAAGGGATATAGGTTTCTATCTTTTTAATAAGTGCAGGTAAATGATTCATTTGTAGTGGTGTTGCTTTTACAAACATAAATGTATGCGATAGTATTTTACTTTGCTAAGACCAATAAGTATTACCCATAGAATGGCTACTGATAGCAACTGGGCTTTTCTTTGTTTATTCCACTATTTTCTGTTTTAAAGTAGGCACTCTATGTTTCGGTATAAAAAAATCTTCCCTTCGAGGTCAGCGATTCAGCAATTATCACCACCCAGTATTTACTAAAAAAATAGCAATAGTTTCCCTTCCGTAAAAGCATGTGCTTTTCGGCAGTCAAAGTTTT
>JAYUOV010000143.1:0-13948 GCA_043760535.1 Chitinophagaceae bacterium | reverse complement strand
CACGGCGGCAGTATCTGCAGCTAATAAATGGTTCCAATTATTGATTGTGGCAGTCCAGAAATAGATGTTGCCAATTTGCATGAACGAATTACGGGGCGGGGTAAATATTTACATGTTTAAAAGTATGGGAGATTTTTATTTTCAGGTAAGGATAGTGGGTTAATGTAGGAGGTTTTTTATCGGGGCGGAGTGTGGTTCGTGGGGACACGAACCACGGCGGCAGTATCTGCAGCTAATAAATGGTTCCAATTATTGATAGTGGCAGTCCAGAAATAGATATTGCCAATTTGCATGAACGAATTACGGGGTGGGGTAAGCATTTCCATGCTTAAAAGTATATGGATTTTTGTTTTGGGTATAGATGATAGTTGATTGTCGCATGTTTTTTATCGGGGAAGAGTGTGGTTCGTGGGGACACGAACCACGGCCAAAGGCGACCGGAACCCGAGTGTGGTTCGTGGGGACACGAACCTCGGCCCACGGCGACCGGGACATAAACCACGGCGGCGGCAAATGCGTTTGTTTCTATATTTTGCTGTTAACAAATAATAAAACAAATACCACAATTGTTGATTGCCGTTTGTTTTCTTTGCGGCCCAGATTAATGGTGATTTTAAAGATGAAAGGCTGATTAAAAATCTTCAGCCCAGTCCGCCTAATCTTGTATTAATCCTGGTAAAACAAACTACATGCAAAACATCATCGCCTCTATAAAAAAACTGGTAACCGATAAACTTCAAACCGAAGCCACCGAAATAATTCCCTTACAGCAAAGTGGCAGCGACCGCAGGTATTTTAGGGTGGTTACGGCCGGCCAAACTTTTATTGCTACCTATGGACTTAATGTAAAAGAGAACCGGACTTTTATCTATTTCTCAAATCATTTCCGCAGCAAAAATTTACCGGTACCACAAATTTTTTGTTTAAGTGATGATGAAACCATTTACCTGCAGGAAGATTTTGGCGACGAAAGCCTGCTGAACCGGCTGGAGCAACTAGGCCATGTGGATGAAGCAAAACAATTGTTTAAAGACAGCCTTCATCAATTGGCAAGGTTGCAGGTATTGGGCAACGATGGCCTGGATTACAGCCATTGCCTTACGGCAAAAGAATTTGGCAAACAAGCCATTAGCAGCGACCTGCTCTATTTCAAATACTATTTTCTGGATACCCTTAAAACGCCTTACGATAAACAAGCCATGCTCGACGATTTTGAAGCATTGGCCAACTACCTTACCCATACCGAGTACAAGTTTTTTATGTTCAGGGATTTCCAGAGCAGGAACATAATGTTACAAAACAAAAAGCCCTATTTTATTGATTATCAGGGCGGCATGAAGGGTGCCCCGCAATACGATGCCGCCAGTATGATATGGCAGGCCCGTGCCGAACTCAGCGGCGAATGGAAGAATGAATTATTAAATGCCTACATGGATGGGCTGGATGAAGTGCTGGGCAAAAAAATAGACCGGTTTACATTTGTAGGCCAGTATTATGGTTATGTGCTCATCCGTTTGTTGCAGGTGTTGGGCGCCTACGGCTTCCGCGGATTGTTCGAAAGAAAGGCACAGTTTCTTACATCCATACCACTGGCGTTGCGTAACCTGAAATGGTTTTTAGAAAACCGCACCATGGGCATCAATACACCGGAGTTTAAACGGATGTTACAATTTATAGTAAGCGATGAAGTGATAGCACAGTTTGAACCACAACAAGCCAATGATGAAACGCCGCTTACAGTAAACATCAACAGCTTTTCCTACTTAAAAACTGGCTACCCAACACCCGAAGCAGATAATGGCGGCGGCTACGTGTTCGATTGCCGTGGCATACTGAACCCGGGCCGGGTAGAAAAATACAAAACCCAAACCGGCCGTGATAAAGATGTAATTGACTACCTGGAGCAAAACACCCGGATGCCCGACTTTATCAATAACGTTTTCAATATTGTGGACATTAGCGTAGAGGATTACCTGAAACGTGGTTTTGAAAACCTCACTATTAACTTCGGCTGCACCGGCGGTCAGCACCGCAGCGTTTATGCGGCCGAACAAACGGCACGCCATTTACGCAACAAATACAAAGTGCGTACGGTGGTGAATCATATAGAACAGGAGAAGAAGAGTTGGGTAAATGAGCGGTATTAGCTTATAATGAAATTTAAAAAATGGAATTTAGCTAAAGTTAATTTTGGTAAAAAATGAAACGTTTTATAATATTTTCCTAAGTAAAAATTTAATAGTATAAGGTATTATTTGTTAGTATATTCTTTTGGTTTTTATAAGATCTCCACCTAAATTATTGTGGCAAGGCATTCTCTAAATTTTCGTTACTTAACAAATAGTACATGTATTTTTTTTTGTTAAAATCCATATATAACAAATTATCGATTTCATTTATGCCTGAACCAGCAATCCTCCCTATTCATTTCATACCCTTTAAATACGGTATTAACTGGCTGCCCATGGCAAAGGCTGCTATTGTGTTGGGTGCGAACTAGGTAATTAAATGCTCCCATATCGCCGGTGTAAGCAGTAGGGTTATGTTGGTTATAATGCAGGTGAAGCAGCATTAGTTTTTCTAAAAATGGATGCAATGCTGCTGTGTGGCCGCCTATAATGCCGCAGTTAAGCAAGGTTTCGTTTTTAAAAGTAGCTTCGTAACCAGCATAATCTGCAATGTTATTACGGAGGTGTGTGGCGTGGTCTAACATCCATTCATTACCAAGTTTTTTTGGTTCATCACCACAAAAAATTGTAGCGGGGTTATTTAAGAAAAGCTCGGCTGTAAATGGATTTTTAACCACCACCACATCGGCTACATCGGTTACAAAAAAGCTTAAAATATTATGGGCATGGTGTAGTAAATAATTATGGTAAATAAAGTACCTGTAAGCATTTGGGCTAAAGCTTTCATTGTGCGTTACCCTTATAAATTTTATGTATTCATTTTGGTAAGCTGCACAAGTTCGCTCACTAAAATTGTTGTGAAAAAGGGTGCCTTTGAGTTGCAAATCTGCAATGGAGGTACACCAGTCTTTAACTATGCTATAATCATCGGCCTGCAAAGTGGCATTTCGGTTAACATCGTAAATGCCAGTAAAATGACAGGCCATTATCTGTGTTGTTTTATTTTCCAACGGCTGTAAATTGATTAAGCTATACAACGGCTGACCTATTTTTTTTCTTTAAAGTAGAACAAGCACTGCTAAGGCTATTGCGGTAATATTTATAAGTTTTAAGATGTACTTTGTTTACCGTATAACAAAGGGCTGCATTTTCGTAAAAATGGGCATCTGCTGCATACATATCTTTAAATTTTTGGCTTACAAATACTTCTTTACGGCCAAACAAGGTGGCAAACAAAACACAATCATCTATATGAATCACTTTACTGGTATCGTACTTATCTGGCACAAAGTAATCGTCGTAATTATCTACAATAGTTTCGGTAGTAGAGGCTATTAAATCTGCAAATTGCATCTCTTTTAAGCATGCCATTAAGTGAGTGGGTTTGTATTCATCATCGGCATCTAATATGGCTATGTATTGGCCATGGCTACAAGCTATTCCCCGATTAATAGACATGGATTGCCCCTGATTTTGGTGGTGTAAATAGGTTATTTTTTGTGGAAATTTTTTTGCATAACTCATTAACATTTTATCTGCATCATTATCGCTGCCATCGTCTAAAATAATTAATTCAAAATCCTGAAAGGTTTGTTTAAGAACGGAATCAATGGCTCGTTTTACCAAAGAAAATTCTGTGTTATAAACAGCCATTAGTACAGATATGGTCACATTATATTTCATCTAAATTCTGACGTAATTTTTACGAAAGTAATGGTTCTTAAAGATTGGAAACCATAAGGCCACCATTGTTTAGATTATCTTAATACAGCACCAGTCAAATAATAGAAATGACACAACTAACTGTCTTTCGGAAAAAATTCGAATTGATGCCTTTTTGCTCCCATAAAAAGTGATGAAATGCTACTTTAGAAACAACCAGTTATCTGGCGGACAGATGTTCATTTCCCTATTTTATAATTTTAACTTTGAGATACTTATTTGCATTTTATTATTCACAATCAATAAGTTACAGAATCTATTTTTGTTAATGCCTGTTTTAGAACAAACCCTACTCCACATTTCTGGCACGGTTATAGAAACTTATGGAAGCACAAACGTTTTTAAAACTGTTTTATAAAAAAATAAAGTAACCAACAAGAACAGTTTTTTAAATTTCGTTTCAAACCATTTTTCAAATTAAAATTTATACACATGGAAAATCAAAGTTTTTCAACACCTGTACCGAAAAATCAGTTACCCCGTAAAAATTCTAAAAACGCCATTGTTATAGCACTGGCCATAGCACTAGCAGGAGCTGGTACGTACATTATAATAGACAAAAACAATACCAGCAGTGTAATTGATCAAAAGCAATCTCAGATTGCAGTTATAACAGACGAAAAAAGTGAATTGCAAAAAAGTTTCGACGGTTCACTTGTACGCCTCGATTCGATGGCAGGGGTAAATACAGAACTGCAAGGCCAGCTAACTGCAAAAACAGCTGAAATAGAAAGTGCCAAAAAAGAAATCCGCACCATTCTTAATAACAAGAACGCATCGGGTGCAGAATTAAGCAGGGCTAAAAATCTGATTGCAAAACTCAATGAAAATATTACTTCAATACAGCACGAATTGGCTCGTCTTAAACAAGACAACGAGACATTGACTCAGAAAAAAACAGTATTGATAGAAGAAAAAACAGTGCTGACTCAAGAAAAATTAAAATTGAATAAAGACCTTACTGCTACTACAGTAGTAAAGCTGGAGCTTGAAAAGAAAGTAGATGTAGCTTCTACGCTGATCGCTTCTAATATTGCCATTAAGCCGGTAAATGTAAAAGGCAATGGTAAAGAAAAAGAGACGTCAACTGCTAAACGTGTAGATAAACTGGTGATTTCTTTTGATGTGGACAACAGGATTGCAATGCCCGGCACCACCGAAGTATTTGTGGTAGTTACCGGCCCGGATGGTAAACCTGTAACTGTAGCATCGCTTGGCTCCGGCACCTTTACTACAAGAGAAGAAGGCGACATTTCTTTTACAACCAAATTAGGAGTGGAAGTAGAAACAGCCAAAAGAAAAAATGTGGCATTTGCTTTTGCGCCAAGCGAAAATTTTCAACAAGGCAATTATATCATTCAGATTTATCAGAATGGTTTCAAAATAGGCGAGGGAACACGCCTTTTGAAAAAAGGTGGGTTGTTTAGTTAAAGAAAAAAAAATGTTACATCATCTTAAAATAATCAGCCTCATTTATTTGTGGTTAATTTTTTTGTTTCTTCTTTCGCTAGTTTTTCTGCTCGCAACAATGGCCAATTTTTGTCAGGTACGTGTGCCTGCAGCATAATAGCTTCCATCTGTTGTACAATATCCGGATGCTGAGCAGCCAGATTATTTTTTTCAGCTTTATCTATACTAAGATCATACAGCTCTAAAGGGCTGCTGGCATTGGTAGAAACATTAAGGCGGATGGCTTTCCAGTTTCCCTTTAGCACCGCTTGTTTGCCACCGTTTTCGTGAAACTCCCAATAAAGATATTTGTGAGGTGTTTGTGGCTTACCAAGTAGTGTGGGCAACAAAGAAATACCATCAATATTTTGTGCTGCCGGCTTTGCCATCAATTGCTGAAAGGTTGGAAGCAAATCCCATAAAGCTGCAATATGGTTGCTTTCAGTACCAGCTTTTATTTTCCCCTTCCACGATGCAATAAATGGTTCACGAATACCGCCTTCGTATAAATCTCTTTTAATGCCGGTAAAACCACCGTTACTATTGAAAAATTCTGGATCGTTACCGCCTTCTTTGTGTGGTCCATTGTCGCTACTAAAAAGAATCAGCGTATTATCTAACATTCCTTTTTTGGTAATGGCCGCTATTACTTCACCCACGTATTTATCTAGCCTACTTACCATAGCTGCGTAAGCTGCATGTGGGTATGTCTCTGTAATCGATATTACATTTTTTCCAGTCTTTGTGTCAATTGGCTTCTCGTTAAACTGTTTTACGTAACGGTGGTACACACTATCATGAGGCACCGCAAGTTCACTGTGCGGGATGGTATAAGGCAGAAATAAGAAGAAGGGTTTTTTATTTTGTTTTGCAAGAAACTTCATGGCCTGCCCATGGATAATATCGGCAGAATAGGCTGTATGATTTGTATCATTTCCGGGGTAATCTATCCGCTCTTTATTGCTCCATAAATGGTCTGGAAAATAGTTGTGTGCCAGTCGTTGGCAATTGTATCCGAAGAAAGTTTTAAAACCCATATCTGTAGGCCCGGCACCCGAACCCGGGAAGCCCAAACCCCATTTACCAAAGGCTGCTGTGGCATAACCGTTTTGTTCTAAAATTTTTGCAATTGTAACAGTGTTTTCTGGCAAGGGAAACTGCCCTTCCGGCTTCATTTCTTTGTTACCACGAACAGCAGTATGCCCGGTATGCAGCCCGGTCATTAATGCGGAACGGCTAGGGGCACAAACGGTGGATCCTGCATAAAACTGTGTAAACCGCATACCACTTTTCGCCAGTTTATCTAGGTTTGGTGTGGCTATTTTTTGCTGTCCGTAGCAGCCAAGATCACCGTAACCAAGGTCGTCTGCAAAAATGAGGATAATGTTGGGTTTTGAAGCTGATTTTTGTGCCTTTATTTGCTGGTAACACAGCATCAGAAAAAGGCAACAGATGGTTTGGAAGGTTTTCATGGCTAATTTTTAGTCGGTCATTTAAAAATACAATTTGTACATATCCAATTCGAGGTTTTGCCAAAAGCAAGATACTACACCGCATAAAAATAGGGATGAATGCTTATAAATGTAAACTAAAAACTTTTGGAAATGGATTTGGCCACAGCATTGGTTTTCGGAATTACAGATTCCGATACCGCCGCTTAAATTCCATTTGTGTTTAACGCCCCAATCGAGGGCATAATCAAGGTATTTTTTTGTGGGTAGATGGCGTACATGGCCTTAACGCCTTTTTAGTACACGGCACGGATCCAGATATTGCTGGGGCTAGCAATATGTTTTAGAATATTGGCTTCGGCATTAGGTCATTGGTTCTTGAAATACGTGTTGGTTTTATCCATCGCTTGCAGCACATTGGTTTTTGCTGGCATACGCTATACACAGGCATTTATAACAAAAATAAAAAATAGAACGAGGTGGCAAGATGGTTTTAACCAATGGTGAAACAATACCTATTGCCAGAAGGCGGTATACTCTGAAACATCTGGAACACATGCTTCAAATACCGATTTCCCAAAACACGTAAGCCACACAAAACCTATAAGGTCTTTTTCGAACCCTCGTCCATTTGTAAGTATCGAATAGTCCTAAATGGTTTAAGAGCAGCCTACTATGAAAAGAGATTGAAGAGAAGCCTTTCCACACAAAACCTATAAGGTCTTTTTCGAACCCTCGTCCATTTGTAAGTATCAAATAGACCTTATAGGTTTAAAAGCAGCCTACTCCGAAAAGAGATTGAAGAGAAGCCTTTCCACACAAAACCTATATGGTCATTTCCGAACCCTCGTCCATTTGTAAGTCTCAAATAGACCTTATAGGTTTAAAAGCAGCCAGCCCTTCCTACACCACACCAAAAATCTCCTCCTAACCGTGGGGATTTATTTAAAGGTAGAGAGCCTCTCTATTTTCTCAGAAATTTTTTACTCCCATTATTTAATCGTTGCCACCGGCACCGGATCCATATCTGTAAACTCTTTATTCTCCCCGGCCATGCCCCAGATAAAGCCGTAGTTTGCGGTGCCCACACCAAAGTGCATACTCCACGGAGCCGAAATTACAGCTTCATGATTGCCCACTACCAGATGCCTTGTTTCCTGCTGTTCTCCCATTATATGGAATACACGGTGGCCTTCTTTTACATCGAAATAATAATAGGCTTCCATGCGGCGGGTATGTGTATGTGGCGGAACAGAATTCCATACACTGCCGTCTTCTAAAACAGTGAGGCCCATTACCAACTGGCAGCTTTCAATACCATCGTTGTGTATGTATTTGTAAATGGTTCTTTTGTTAGAAGTAGCTATATCGCCAAGGTACAAAGGGGCTGCTTCGGCCTTGGTCTTTTTGCGGTTTGGGTAAGAGTGGTGAGCCGGAACAGACAATAGGTAAAACATGGCTGGCTCTTCAGCAGAAGCACTGCTGAAACTCACATCCTGCGTGCCTTTGCCGAGGTACACACATTCCAGTTTATTAATTTCGTAAGATGCACCGGCGGCTGAAACCGTTCCTTTTCCACCTACGTTTATAATACCCAGTTCCCTTCTTTCTAAAAAATAATTGGCCATTAGTTCACCTTCGTTTGGCAGACTTATGGCTGCACCTGTTGGCACACAACCGCCAATAATCATACGGTCGAAATGTGAGTACACCAGCTCTAAATTACCCGGCTGCATTAGTCCCGGCAGTAAAAAATGATCCCTTAATTGCTGGGTCGTCATCTGGCTTGTTTCCTTCGGACTATTTTGAAATCTGATTTGCATTGTTATAATATTTAATATTCAGTAATTGTACTTTTCAAAATACAAAAATAAACCGCCCTACCCTTCGTTGTTTACATTGCTTATTTTTTCTTTTTTTTACCCACTTGCCCCCGTGAGTTTTTAGTTTATTACGGTAGCACCCAGCAAAAGCCTTAACTTTTTGTAGAGGCATTTAAAAAATTTACGTTACAGATATTGCAAAAGGATTTGAGCCAATAATGGCAAATGGAATGCTACAATGTGCTGGAAAAAACATGTTAAATTTACTTTGATTTCTATTAACACTAGAGGTGCTGGCACTATGACCCCTTAATTACATTGTTAATCCGTATTTCGGTAAGCGTCCACTCATCTACAAGTGCTTTATGCTTGCCATTTCAGCATCAGGTATGCGCAATGGTCATGTCCGCTAATAACAGCATATTAGGTGGCAGGGTTAATGATTGATAGTTTTGTGATGGTTCACAAGTGGAAAAGTTAACTGCCAGTCATTAGGTCACATATCAATAAGTCTTTGATTTGGCTTGATATTGATTATGCGTATTTTATATTAAGAATCGGCTAATTAGAAAATAATAAATACAATCTGTATGGTATAAAAATTATTAAAATCAGGATTTTAGCTGTTAATTATTGCTGTATTTATAAAATACTGCATTTTCTAAAACAAATGATTATCAATCTATTTACAGGTTTTTGTACTTACAAAAAAATGCACCATTCATTCCAAAAACTACCAAACAAAGCTTTGTATTATACTAGTAATTTAAAAAACTGCAGAATCGAAAATCGACTTTTGTAGCGGAAAAGGCTTTGTTATAAAATTTCGGTGAAATATTGTACCCATAACAATATCAGTTCTAATTTAAAGCGGTTAATAAAAATATATTTAGACTAAGATTCTGTCTTTTCAAAAGTTGGCTAATGCCCACGACAAATTGAATACACCGCAATTAGTGAACCTGTAATCACGAAAAAGATATCAGAAACTGCCTTTGTGGAAAAATCAAAGTATTAGCGATAGTGTTTGTGGCGTTATTTTGAGGTTCGCTATTTGGCATTTGTTTATTCTGAATGATTCCAGGTTATTTATTAAAAAACTGATTACGCTTCATTTTTAACGCTTTATTCTTAATTATATGCAATTCTCCCACCTCCACGTTCATACCCAATACAGCCTGCTCGATGGTGCGGCACCTATTGATGCCCTGTACAAAAAAGCCATTAAAGATAATATGCCAGCCCTTGCCATAACCGACCATGGTAATATGTTTGGCGTGTTTCAGTTTGTAAAAGAAGCTTATAAACATACCAACGAGGATGGCAGCCTTAAAGTAAAACCCATTGTAGGCTGCGAGTTTTATGTAACCCACGACCGGCACCGCAAGGCATTTACCAAAGGCGAACGGGACAAACGATTCCACCAGGTATTTTTGGCCAAAAACGAACAGGGCTACAAAAACCTGATGAAACTGACCTCACTCGGTTTTATGGAAGGAATTTATGGCAAATACCCACGAATAGATAAGGAATTGATATTGCAATACCACGAAGGATTAATAGCCACCACCTGCTGCCTTGGAGCAAGTGTACCACAGGCTATTTTACAAAAAGGCGAAGATGAAGGCGAAAAAGAATTCAAATGGTGGCTGGATATTTTTGGCGAAGATTATTATGTGGAACTGCAACGCCACGGACTTTATGAGCAGGAAAAAGTAAACAAAGTGCTCATTGCCCTGGCTCGTAAATACAATGTAAAAATATTTGCCAGTAACGACAGCCACTATGTAAACCAGGAAGATTTTAATGCCCACGACATATTGCTTTGCATCAATACTGGCGAAAAACAGGCCACGCCCATTAACAAGGGCAATAGCATGAATGACGAAGACAGCGACAAAAAATACCGCTTTGGGTTCGACAATGATCAGTTCTTTTTTAAAACCACCGAGCAAATGAGCAAGGTATTTGAAGACCTGCCCGAAAGCATCGACAATACCAACGAAATCATCAGCAAAGTAGATACGCTAAAACTGACTAGGGACATATTGCTGCCCAACTTTGTGGTGCCAAAAGAATACGCTACGCAGGACGCATTTCTGGAAGACATTACCTGGAAGGGCGCCAAAGAAAGATATAGCGAAATGACGCCGGAAGTGGAAGAGCGTATTAAGTTTGAACTCTTCACCATCCGCACCATGGGTTTTGCGGGATACTTTTTAATAGTGGGTGATTTTATACAGGCCGGTCGAAATATGGGCGTATTCGTAGGTCCGGGTCGTGGCTCGGCGGCTGGCAGCGTGGTGGCTTATTGCATCGGCATCACCAATATTGACCCTATTAAATACAAGTTGCTATTTGAGCGTTTCCTCAATCCCGATCGTAAATCGATGCCGGATATAGATACCGACTTTGATGATGATGGCCGCCAGAAAGTGATTGACTACGTGGTAGATAAATATGGTAAAAATCAGGTGGCGCAAATTATTACCTACGGTACTATGGCCGCCAAAAGCAGTATTGCCGATGTGGCAAGGGTTATGGATTTGCCATTGGCAGAAAGTAAGGCACTTTCTAAATTAGTGCCCGACAAACCTGGCACCAACCTGAACCGGGTAATGTTTGCTCCACTAACAAAAAAAGATGGCGAAAAAAGCCTGGAAGAAAAAGAAGACTACCCTGCCGAAGATGTTGACAACATCAAACGCCTGCGAGAAATTTATAAACAAGCCGATACCCTGCCGGGAAAAGTATTGCGGGAAGCCGTGAAACTCGAAGGCTCCGTTCGTAACACCGGCATACATGCGGCAGGAATTATTATTGCACCAGGGGATCTCACCAACATCATTCCCGTTTGTACCTCCAAAGAAAGCGACTGGCTGGTAACGCAAATTGAGGGCAGCGTAATAGAAGAAGCTGGCGTAATTAAAATGGACTTTTTGGGCCTGAAAACCCTAAGCATTTTAAAAACAGCTTTGGAGCTGATTAAGGAAAACCATGGCGTTATCATTGACATAGAAAAAATACCTCTCGACGATAAAAAAACTTACGAACTGTACCAAAAAGGCGAAACCAACGCCACATTCCAGTTTGAAAGCCCCGGCATGCAGAAACATCTGAAAGATCTGAAGCCGGATACATTCGCCGACTTAATTGCGATGAACGCCTTGTACCGCCCCGGACCAATGAAGTACATTCCTAACTACATCGACCGTAAGCATGGCCGCGAACCAATTACCTACGATGTGCCGGATATGAAGGCATACCTGGAAGAAACCTATGGCATTACGGTGTATCAGGAGCAGGTGATGCTGCTGAGCCAAAGCCTTGCTGGTTTTAGCAAGGGCGATGCCGACGTGTTGCGTAAGGCTATGGGTAAAAAGCAAATTTCGGTGCTGGACAAGATGAAAAAACAGTTTATGAGCGGTGCCACCGCCAAAGGCCACCCCGAAGAAAAACTGAATAAAATATGGAGCGATTGGGAAGATTTTGCCCAATATGCCTTTAATAAAAGCCATAGCACCTGTTATGCCTGGGTAGCCTACCAAACCGGCTACCTAAAAGCCCACTACCCTAGCGAATACATGGCCGCCGTGCTGAACCATGCCGGCAGTATTGATAAGATTACTTTCTTTATGGAAGAGTCCCGTCGTATGGGGATTAAAGTGCTTGGCCCAGATGTAAATGAAAGCTCGGTAGGATTTGCTGTAAATAAAAAAGGTGAAATCCGTTTTGCCCTAACTGGCATTAAAGGCGTAGGCGAAGCAGCCATCGAAAGCCTGGTGATAGAACGTAAAAAGAACGGCAACTATACCGATATGTTCGATCTGGTAAAACGGGTGAACCAACGTACCGTGAACAAAAAATCGCTGGAAAGCCTCGCATATGCAGGTGGGTTCGATTGCTTTCCCACCTACCACAGGGCACAGTATTTTTTTGTGCCAGAAAATGATAATACCAATGGCCTCGAAAAGATTATCCGCTTTGGCAACCAATACCAGACCAATAAAAACGAAAGCAGCAACAGCCTTTTCGGAGATACCAGCATGATGGAAATAGCCACACCCAAGCTCCCCACATGCCCCGACTGGACGCTGACCGAATTACTGGAACATGAAAAAGATGTAATTGGAATTTACCTAAGCGGCCACCCGTTAGATCATTTTAAGTTTGAGATGAAACATTATGGCATTACCCCACTGGGCGAATTCAACGAATTTGTAGAAGGTATTAGCCTGCAAAGTAATGCTGCCAAGCCTTTTAAGCTGGCCGGCCTTATTACCAATGCCAACCACAGGATAACCAAAACCGGTAAAAACTTTGCCAACCTAAGCATTGAAGATTATACCGGCAAAACCGAATTTACGCTGTGGAGCGATGACTATGCCCGTTTCAATACCTTTCTTACAAACGGCCTTACGGTAATGGTAACAGGTTTCCACAAACCACGGATGCGATTTAATGGCTCCGAAAAATTCCAGGACGGTTGGGAATTTAAGGTGCAAGCCATTCAGCTAATCGAAACCATGAAACGCACCCTAACCAAACAGGTAAAACTTACCATCGAAGCCCGTTCCGTTAAGCCAGACATGATCGACTTTCTACAAAAAAACCTAAAGAAAAACACCGGCGGCCACAAACTAAACATCCACCTCTGGGATGAGAAACAAAACGTACATGTGGACTTACGCAGCAGTGGCTTTGAGATGAATGATGACCTGGCGAATTTTTTAGCGGATAAGCCTGAGGTGGAGGTGCTGGTTGAGGTTAGGGATTAGGTTGTAAACAACCTCAACTATAATATCTATAATTTATTTACTTAATTTCAAAAAAGAAAAAAGGCAACATTAACAACAAAACAATCAATACGGCGGCTGGTATGTTTAAACCGAAAAAGACCTACACACCTGAGGAAATACTCGCTGCCGATGGTGCTACTGCCTTTGGCAACAAGTCTGGTAAAAACATGGGGGATTTAATTACAGCATTGAAAAATGCACCAGCACCTGAGCCATTTACAAATGATGAATGGAAACAAAGTTTAGAACAACTGCATGAAGCCAAAGTATGAACCTGCTATTTGACACAAATACTATACTAACAATTATAAGAGCCAGCGATTATGCTGGCCTTATTCATTTTTTAAACACTGAAAATGCACCAGTATATGTTTCTGTAGCATCAGAGGCGGAAATAAAGTCCATCGCAATACAGAATAATTGAGGTGTAAACAGATGCAACCAGCTCACCGATTTTTTAGACCAAACCAATATCATTAAGATTAACCAATTTAATGTGAATGCATACATAGAAATTGATACATACTCACAAAGAAAAAACCCGGCATTTTTAGAATATATTTAAAAACGCCAAG
>JAYUOV010000142.1:0-40416 GCA_043760535.1 Chitinophagaceae bacterium | reverse complement strand
CTACGGGATTTACAACGTTCGCCAATGTCGCTCCATCAGGGCACGGCTTTCGCTGGGTTCCACCGAAATAATCCACCGATATTCATTGGGGCAGGCGGAGCAGGCAAAAAAAGAAAAACTACGCAATCAAAACTGCGAAGAGTAAGGAGTTCTGAACCAAACGAAATTTTGGGGTTTTAAAATGCTCTAAATTAAAAAGCCCAATATAATTTCTATATCAGGCTTTTAAATTTTTCTTTTCCCTTTTTAATTCCTCAACGGCTTCCCCCCCTTTAAAACACTTTGTATTCTTTCCAGCGTTTTTCTTTCGCCACATAGCGAAAGAAAGGCTTCCCGTTCTATATCCAGCAGGTACTGTTCGGTTACTAATGCTGCTTCGCTAAGGTCGCCGCCGCACATTACGTAGGCTAGTTTCTTTGCTATTTTTTCATCGTGTTCTGTTATGTAATTGCCCAGCTTCATGCCATTGAGGCCAGCGTATAAAGCACCCAACGCACCACGGCCAAGCACTTTTACATCAGTTCTTGGCACAGGCATGGTATAGCCTTCGTTCCATATTTGCAAGGCACTTTTTTTAGCATCAGCTATGCGGCGGTTAATGTTCATACTAATCTCATCTATGCCTTTACGCATAATGCCCAGGTCGTATGCTTCGTGGGCACTTGTGGCTACTTTGGCCATGCCAATATTCATAAACCGGCGTTTTAACGGTTCTATTTCTATCTCTCCGTCCATGTATTCGTCGCCGGCTCTCATGGCAAATTCTTTGGTGCCTCCACCGCCGGGTATCAGGCCCACACCAAGTTCTACCAGGCCAATATAAGTTTCGGCTGCTGCCTGTATTTTATCTGCATGAAGGCTTATTTCGCAGCCACCACCCAATGCCATACCATGCGGCGCCACCACCACCGGTATGGATGAATACCGGATTCTGCCAGTTGCATTCTGAAACATTCGAATGGCAAGATCCAGTTCATCGTATTCCTGCTCGGCAGCGTACATAAATATCATGCCCACATTGGCTCCAAGGCTAAAGTTGGGGCCATCGTTGGCTATCACCAATCCTTTAAAATTTTCTTCGGCTTTGGCTATCGCTTTTTGAATACCGTCCAGCACACCGCCACCAATCGTATTCATCTTCGTATTCCATTGAAGGCCAAGTACATCATCTCCCAAATCGTAGGCCGTGCAATCGCTGTTTTTCCATACAATTTTGTCGGCCTTATGGTTCATTATCAAAAAGGCTTCACCACCCGGCATTTGCATGTATGTTTTGCTGGCTACATCGTAATACAGTCTTTTACCTGCTTCTACTTTATAAAATGTTTTATTACCTGCGGCAATAAAATCAATAACCCATGGTGCTACTTTAAAACCTGCCGCCAGCATGGCTTCTGTAGTTTTGGACACACCCAGCACATCCCATGTTTCAAAGGCGCCAATCTCCCAGCCAAAGCCTGCCATCATACCATCATCTATCCGGTACAGTTCGTCGCTTATTTCGGGTATGCGGTAGCTAATGTAGGAGAACAGGTGGTAATGAAACTGGCGGTAAAATTCACCGGCTTTATCGGTACCGGCGGCCAGCATTTTTAGCCTTGTTTTAAGGTCGTCTATTGGCTTGGCTGTATCAAGCGTCGCAAATTTTGGTTTGGTTTTGGCGGCGTATTCAAAGGTTTGCAGGTTAAGGGTAAGTATTTCTTTTTTACCCTGGCTTTTATCCATTTTAAAGAAGCCCTGTTTACTCTTATCGCCAAGCCAGTTATTGTCCACCATCTTCTGCAGCCATGTGGGGATAGTGAAAATTTCCTTTGCCTCATCGTCCGGGCAATTGGCCGCTACACCCTGTGCCACTTTTACCAAAGTATCTATGCCTACCACATCGGCAGTGCGAAACGTGGCCGATTTAGGACGACCAATTACCGGGCCGGTTAGTGCATCAATTTCATCGGTGTTCAGCCCCAGCTTTTCCATTACGTTCATAATCGCCATCATGCTAAAAACGCCTACACGGTTGGCTATAAAAGCCGGTGTGTCTTTGCACAAAACGGTTGTTTTACCCAAATACAAATCACCGTAGTGCAATAAGAAATCAACAATGGCGGGATCGGTAGATGGTGTAGGAATTATCTCCAGCAGCCGCAGGTACCGTGGCGGATTAAAGAAGTGCGTTCCGCAAAAATTCTTTTTAAAATCTTCGCTGCGGCCTTCGCTTAGCATGTGTATTGGTATGCCCGAAGTATTAGAAGTAATTAAGGTTCCTGGTTTGCGAAATTGCTCCACTTGTTCGTACACTACCTTTTTAATATCTAGCCTTTCCACCACCACTTCTATTACCCAATCGCATTGGGCTATGTCTTTCATGTTGTCGGTAAAGTTTCCGGTCTTTACCCTTTTAATTACTTCTTTTGTAAACACCGGACTGGGATTGCTTTTTATAGCGGTGGCAAGTGCCTCATTCACAATACGGTTACGTACTACAGGCTTATCTATCGTTAAGCCTTTGGCAGCTTCGGCTTCGTTGGGTTCTTTTGGTACAATATCTAGCAGCAATACCTGCACACCTATGCCGGCAAAATGTAGGGCAATGCGGCTGCCCATAACACCACTGCCTAATACGGCAACTTTCTTAATGGAACGGTTCATAAAAAATAAGGTTCAAGTGACAAGAATCTGGGTTCAAAAGTCAAGTTTCAGGCCAAGAGTAAATAGCGTAGTAATGGCTTCTTGGAACTTGAAACTTAAAAAAATATTAGTTAGCTATGCAACTAATTTTATTCGAAGGTAACTGGAAATATTATTGAAGAACCAATGGGAGTAAAATAATAATACCAACAAGGTAAATGACCATAATTGCAGCATTAAATAGGAGAATTTTTTGCTTCTCACCCATCCCCGTTTCAAAAATTATTAAGCTAATCCACAATTTTTTTAAAGCAAATCGGAGGTTTATTCATTTTTTTCTTGCCTTTTCTCTATCAGGTAGTTAATGCACTTAATGGCGTGCCCTTCATCACCATCTTGCTGTAGCTTTATAATCTATGGCAATAATGCAGCCAATATAGAAATTGGTTTCAAAGCGTATCACCCACATGGTTTAGGTGAGTTTTCTTTCTCCATACAAAAAGCACTTGCTACGATGATGGCGTTCCGGCTATTACCAATGCTAGTGGCTTTGTAAATAACCGGGCTAATTTTTATGCATCCGATGCCAACGGCAGATATACAAAAACCTTTCACCCAAATAATGTATTGAGAAGCTGTGCAGCCCAACAAAAAGCTGCCCTTGCAGAATTTCTGCATGTACATGCACTAGCCATTAACGGAAGTTCGCATTTGGATTACCTGAACAGATCGGCTTCGGCAGCTTTTGCCTTAGAGCCATAATAGATAGGCAAAATACCATTTCGGCAATATGATGTTTATTAAGCTGATTTTAATTTTTATACAAAAAAACAACCAGTAGCAGCCATTATAGCTACTACTTTTTTTATGGTAAAAAAATGGCTATGGGTAAATGAAATAACGAAGCTAAAAGCCTGCAAAAGCAACGAATCTGCACTTGCCATAATTTTTATATCCGTATTAAAAAGTTCAACCGTCCGCTTGCTTTATCTTTACAGTGTTTTGAAAAAATTAATAACTATATTACTGCTATTCGGTTTTTTATTTTCGGCCAAAGGCCAGAATATTATTTTAGTAACCAATAATGCCGATAATGGTCCCGGTTCATTGCGATCGGCCATTGAACGCTGCAGCGGAAACGGACAAATATTTACCGATACCATTAAATTTAATCTAGACAATGCGGCAAACCGCATCATTATTCTGGATAGTGAATTGCCCGACATTACCAGCAATGTAATTATAGATGGCACCAGCCAGCCGGGGCCAAAACTGAGTAATTTAACCGATGCAAAAATTGTTATTCGTGGCGTTTCTTATCCGCAGGTACGGCGTGGGCTTACTATTATTAACGCCACTAATGTTGGCATTTATGGCTTGGCAATTGTAAACTTTATACCTACCAACCCTATTAGCGGTTTTAACACCTACGGCGATGGCATTTTTATGCAAAATGTATCCGAAATTGAAATTGGCCGGGTACAGGGGGGCAATGTTATCAGTGGCAATTACTATGGTATCCGCATAGATTCTATTCCTTTGGCAAGGCCAGGCCCACCTTTAACACCAAGCTTTGGTATAAAAATCTACAACAACAATATTGGCCCACAGGCGGGCATTAATACTGGTGGCAGTGGCTTTGGCCAGAGTGGTAACATCATTGGCATTTATTGCAATGGCATAAAAGATTTTATAATTGGCAATATATTAACCGGCACAGGATTCAATACTTTTGAAAGTGTAATAACAGGTTTGCAGGTAATAATAAAGACCTTACCCCGAGATGTGGTTTCTACCTCTTTTATTGGTTATAATACTTTTAATCCGGCAGGGAGCTTTAACCCAGCTTTAAGCAGTATTGCCAAAACGGCTATTAATGTGGGCATTAACCCATTGAATAGCTTTGGTTATAATCCGGTTGTTATCCAGAGCAATATTATAAACCAATACAATAATGGCATTACCCTAGCCAATTTAAAAAATAATTTTACCATAACACAAAATGAACTTACCTGTGCTGCTGCACCGCCACCGCCCCTGCCACACACCGGCGTAGGCATAGCAGTAAGCAATTGTGATAGTGGCGTTATCGGCGGCACCATTGTGCTGCAGAACCTGATAGATAAATTTCCGCAGGGAGCGGTGGCCAATTTTGGCAACAAGTATGTTACAATTAGTAAAAATAGCATCATCTGTTCTGGCAGTAGCAGTATCAATGGCATCCTGCATTCGAGGCCGGCGGCACCTGTACCTGTTATAGTATTAGATAGCCTATATCCACTTTTGGTTACCGGCAGCAGCGGCGCAGGGTGTAAGATAGAAATGTTTAGAAACGACCAATGCCTGAGCCAGATGTACAACGGCAAAACATACGATACTACACTGGTATGTGATGCCAATGGAAAGTTTAGATACGATGGCCGAATGGACTGTAATACATCATTTACCAGCACCAACAGCGATGGAACCACCAGCCTTTTTTATGTGCCGTACAATTTTATTTTTGATAGCAGCGCCTTACAGGTTACACCCAGCACCTGCGAAAGAGAAGGCCGAATTTTTGGTATTAAATTTTTTAAAAATGTGGAATGGGAATGGCAAAATGAAGCTGGCGGCCGCCTTGGCAGCGATACCAATCTTGTAGCAATGGGCGGCAAATACAGGTTGGTGGCCAGGCATTTACAACTGGGTTGCACCTTGCAAACCAGCCTGATAACCATACCTGAATATAATTTTGAGATAGATAGCATCCTACTCCAAGTGCTAGATCCGTATGTATGCAAACCCAATGCCGGCAAAATAACAGGTATTAAACTTGCTACAAGCCGCAGCCCCACAGGCCCGCTAAAATACGAGTGGAAAAACCAGTTGGGCAATGTGCTTGGCAATGCCTTAAACCTCATTAACCTACCCGCAGGCACTTATACCCTACGCATTATTTCGCTGATAGATGCCACCTGCTTTAAAGAAGCCGGGCCATACACCTTAACGCTAAAACCCAGCCCGGTAATGGATATTAGCCAGGCAATTATTAGCCAAGATACTTGTGGTAACAACAGAGGTAATATTACAGGTGTTGCCATAATTACGCCCGGCCCGGCAGGTGCTTTTTTATGGGTTAATGATGCGGGAACAATTGTGGGTGTAGATGCCAATCTGGCTGGTGTACCCGCAGGAAGGTATCGGCTAAAATATAAAGATGCTTCGCCATGCGATACGTTATACTCGCCGTGGTACACCATTAACGATAATGGCAAAATAAGTATCAATGTTTCAGCAGCCATCATTAAGCCCTCTGGTTGTGGAAGAAACACTGGGGCTATTACAAATGTTACCACTACCAATGCCACTAATTTTTATTGGATTTATGTAAAAACGGGAGACACAGTGGCTACCAATATCAATGCTTCCAATCTTGCTGCGGGCATATATCGGCTGCTGGCTGTAAATGCATTCGGGTGTAGCCGTACATCTGCTAATTTACAAGTAGATAGTACCGTTTTTATTAATTTAAAAGTAGTAACTGTGAATAAACAACCTGCCAGTTGCGATTCGGCAAATGGCTTTGTAAGTATAACCCAGTTTAATAGCAATCCATCTTTTCATCAGCTAGCATGGCTTTCGGCTACCGGGCTTGTACTTGGTAGCTCTGCTACTTTAACCAATATAGATGCCGGCATTTATAGGCTGATGGCTACGGATAGCAACGGTTGCAGTAAAATTATTTTTACCGATACCACAATACAAACCAAAAAAGTTACAATAAATATTGGAGAGCTATACAAAGAAGCCGATACCTGTGGCCTAAGAAATGGCCGGTTTTCTAATATAATGATTCGGGGTGGCACATCGCCTTATGGCTACCTTATTACAGATAGTATGGGGCGGTTTGTTAGCTCTTTTGCCGGAGCTACCGGCCTATCTGCAGGCATTTATAGTTTAAAAGTATTTGATGTTTGGGGATGTACTTCGCCAGTATATCAGGTGCCAATAGCTTTGGCTTCTGCTAATTTACCCACACCAGATTACAAATCATTTTATGTACTTCGGGGCAGCGATACTGCTATTAGTTTGGCTATGCCATATAGCTATGGTGGCAAATACCAATTGCTGGATGCCGGCAAAAATCTTATAAGCGAAAACATTACCGGCAGGTTTATTTTTTTAAACATGCAAAATGATTTTAATGGTTTTGTAAGGCTTAGCCGCGGCAGTTGCGTTACACCGGATGCCGTTGTAAAAATTATTATTGCCGATACATTAGAATTAAAAATACCCAACGCATTTTCGCCCAATGGCGATGGCATTAATGATGTATTTACCATCCGCTACAAAGGTGTGCCACTACAAATGGAGGTCATCATTTTTGACCGATATGGAAAACTAATATACAAAACCACCGACTTTAATAAACCATGGAATGGCAACAGCAATAGCAATAAACCGATGCCAGCAGGCACTTATTACTGGATAGTAAAAGGCAAAGATATACTTGGTATAAGCCGGGTGCAACAGGGTAGTGTAACCTTATTAAAGTAAATGCAAAACAAACCCAAGGTGGATGAAAAACATATACTAATAAAAGAAAACTCAAATAGAGCAAAGCTTGCAGCCAGACTGATGAAGGGAGAAAACATGGCCATCGTATTTGGCAACACCATCCATATTTGGGGTGTTACCAAAAAAGAATTTTTACACAATGAAAAGTGGGTTAAGCATGAATTAAAACACATAGAACAATACCGGCAACATGGCTACTTTGGATTTTTGGCAAAGTACTTATGGGAAAGCGTCTGCCACGGGTATTATAACAATAAGTTCGAAATAGAAGCAAGGGAAGCGGAGAACGCTTGACGCCAGACGGTAGAAGCCTGGGGGATAGTTATTTACGATTGATCTAATTATCCAATCAACGAATCAACCAATCAACCAATCAACGAATCAACCAATTACCCAATCAACCAATCTCCCAGCTTACCTCGCCAAAACCAAACCTTACAGTTTCATCTTCCTCAATCAGTAATTTTCCATTTTTCGAAACGCCACGTATGGTGCAGGGCATCACAACATTTTTTTTGCGAAGCCGTACTTGCTTACCAACCTTGTAAAGATGGGTATTATATTCATTATAGATTTCATGCCATTTACCAGCAATTAGTAACTGCCATTGTATTTGCAGGCAGGCACACAGTTCGTTTACAAGCTCCATCATTTCGTACTTTTTTTGCGTAATGTGGTGGAGCGATATTGGATTGGGCAAATTTTTGGGGAAATCAGTTTGGTTAATATTTATACCGATACCCACTACGGCCCATTTCCAAATACTGTTCACCATTGGCCCTTGACTGCTGACCGACCTTGCACCGCCTATCACATTCTCAATTAATATTCCTCCTGCCTTCCTGTCACACCAGTATAAATCGTTTGGCCATTTAATACAAGTATTGTCGCCAGCATAAAATGCAAAAAAATTTCTTACAGCCACCGCTACCGCTGCACTTAATCTAAACTGCTGGCCGATAGTTAGCTTATTGGTTTCCAAAACCACGCTCATTAGAATATTTTCGCCAGCCGTTCCCTTCCATTCTTTACCCCGCTGCCCCTTACCTGCCGTCTGTTCCAGAGCAAACCATACTTGCCCATGCTCCGCCATTCCTGCATGAACCTGCTGCATGGCATAGTTGTTGGAGCTATCAACAGAGTTTAAAGCGGTTATATGGTTTCCGATGGATGACATTATTGGTTACAAACTAAATGGTTACTTTTGAACTTCAAAATTCAACTTATTCTTTCAATCCCTTTCATTGGGAATTAAATTTTATTGTGTTTGACTACTAAAACCGTTTCTACTGTTCCCACAAAGCCGCTCACTAGGCTTAACCGTAACTCCAAACTTTTCAAGACAATTATTAAAGCCATACAGGAAAAAAAGGGAAGCAACATTGTATCGCTAGACTTAAGAAAGATTGTGGAAGCTTCGGCAGATTTTTTTATTGTTTGCGAAGCAAATAGCAGCACACAGGTTAAAGCCATAGCAGATAATGTGGAAGAAATAGTACGAAAAGAAATAGGTGAACTGCCCTATCAGCATGAAGGCCGCCAGGCTCAAAAATGGATTTTGATAGACTACGTAAACGTAGTAGTACACGTAATGCAACCTGAAACCAGAAATTTTTACCAGTTAGAAGAAATGTGGCATGATGCACCTTCTACCAGCCATGAAGATTGATACTAAAAAACACTTTGGGCAATTGGTCATCTAGTCATTTACCCCAATAAAAAAATATTATTTACTCACCAATACTATTAACCAGCCACCTAATGCAACACAAACGATAGTAAAAATGTCCATCAATCTGCAAACAAATTGAACGCAGATTGTTATTATAAACAAATAAGCAAGTCTAGAACTACAAATATGCTACCTGAAGAAGAACAACAACGGGACGAAAAAAACAAACGCAACCCCCAGAACCGCAACAACGACAATAAAACGACTCCACGTAAGGGTCCTAAATTCAGTATTTACTGGGTTTATGGCATCATTGCAGCCGTAATTTTAGGTATGCAAATTTTTAAAAGTGATACAGAAATCGTTAACATCGATGAAAAAACTTTTAAAGAAGAAATGTATGCCAAAGGCGATGTTGAAAAAATAATTAAAGTAAATAATAAGCGGCTAGTTAGGGTCTTCGTAAAGGCAGATAGTCTTAAAAAGGGCTATTATCAGTCTAAACTAAAAAACAAACCAACCCTGCTTGTAAACGGGAACAAAACACCTCAATTTGAGTTTGGCTTAACCGATTGGGAAGGTTTTAGTAAAAGTTTGGAAGATTTTAAAAAAGAAAAGCAATTACCAGAACTATTTGCCACTGTAGAAAACGATCCAGAATATGGCTCCATAATAACCAATGTTATTTTCTTTGGGCTTATTGCATTATCGCTTGTAATGATGATGCGCAAGATGGGCGGTGGTGCAGGTGCGGGTGGGCCAGGTGGCATTTTTAATATAGGCAAAAGCCGTGCCCAAATTTTTGATAAAGACCTGAAAGTAAATATCACTTTTGCCGATGTAGCTGGTTTAGACGAAGCCAAAGTAGAGGTAATGGAGATTGTAGATTTCTTAAAACACCCAAAAAAATACACAGCTCTTGGTGGTAAAATACCTAAGGGTGCATTGCTTATAGGCCCTCCCGGTACAGGAAAAACCCTGCTTGCAAAAGCAATGGCCGGCGAAGCCAAAGTGCCTTTCTTTAGTCTTAGCGGAAGCGACTTTGTAGAAATGTTTGTAGGCGTTGGTGCCAGCCGTGTAAGGGATTTGTTTAAGCAAGCCCGTGATAAGGCTCCTTGTATTATTTTTATAGATGAGATAGATGCAATTGGCCGGGCTCGTGGTCGCAATGCCATGATGAGTAATGATGAAAGGGAAAATACCCTCAACCAGTTACTTGTAGAAATGGATGGCTTTGGCGGTGATACAGGAATTATTATATTAGCAGCCACCAACCGTCCAGATGTGTTGGATGCGGCATTGCTTCGTCCGGGTCGTTTCGATAGGCAGATTACAATTGATAGACCCGATGTGAGCGGCCGTGAGCAAATTTTTAAGGTGCACTTGAAACCAATTAAAATTTCGCAAACATTAGATATACACAAGCTGGCCGAACAAACACCAGGATTTGCTGGTGCGGATATTGCTAACGTATGTAACGAAGCTGCCCTTATAGCAGCCCGCAAAGGAAAAGATGCAGTGGATATGAGCGATTTTCAGGACGCGGTGGACAGGGTAATTGGCGGTTTAGAGAAAAAGAATAAGCTCATTTTGCCCGAAGAAAAAGAGATTATCGCTTACCACGAAGCTGGCCATGCTGTTTGTGGTTGGTTTTTAGAACATGCGTATCCTTTACTAAAAGTAACCATTGTACCACGTGGTACAGCAGCCCTTGGTTATGCCCAATACACACCCAAAGAGCAATATCTGTACAATACCGATCAGCTAAACGATCAGATAGCAATGACGCTTGGTGGCCGTGCTGCCGAAGATATTTTCTTTGGTAAAATAAGTACTGGTGCCAGCAACGATCTGCAGCAGATTAGCCGAATTGCCTACAGCATGGTTACTGTATATGGTATGAACGAGAAAGTAGGTAATATTAGCTACTACGACCCTACCGCAGAGAATACTTTTACCAAGCCTTACAGCGAAGAAACCGGTAAAATTATAGATGAAGAAGTGCGTAAAATTATAGACATCGCCTACATCCGAACCAAGAAACTACTTACCGAAAAAAGAGATGAAGTAGAGAAACTTGCCAAAGAATTATTACTGAAAGAAGTGTTGTTTCAAACCGATGTAGAAACATTGATAGGCAAGCGCCCCTTTGAAGAAAAGAAAAGCCTTGAAGTGGCCGAACACAAAGCTACACACCACGAAAACGGCACCATAATAGCGCCGCAAGAAGAAAGTGTGTTGCCACATTCGTTGGATTAATAAGATTTTAAAATACCAAAGCCGCTGACAATTATGTTAGCGGCTTTTTTTGTCTTCCACCCCTGTTAACGAAAGGCTATTGTGTTCTAATTTTTATACTTTTACTTGTAAAAACGATAAGTAACTATGTAAGTGATTTACTGGAATATTTGATTAAAATAAAAAATCCCCAACGCTCCCAAGGTGAGCTACATGATTTAAAGTTAAATATATTAATAACGCTAATGGGAGTAATGAGTAGCTATATAGCTTATTGGGCGTTTGGCAACATTATAAAAGGTAATAAAGTAGATTTGCTGGATTACTTGAAGCCAAAACATGGTCAACTTTCGAGTGTTGATGCAATACGTTAAGTGTTGATGCATATAAATTTTGGAGAGATAAGCAAGCAATTCTACCAATGGGCAATGCAGTATATAAAGATCTCTAAAAATGAATGGATCAGTAACGATAGAAAGGCTATTTTTTTTGGTACAGTAACCAAGGTGCATTCGATAGAACAGGGTTTCGTAAGCCTAGTAAGTTCAGAACTCCTTACCCTTTAATCTGAAACAGCTTATTATTCGCAATCTAAAAAGCCGGATAGTAGCAGCCAGCTGAACGGAGTACCGTAATGCTACGGGATTTACAACGTTCGCCAATGTCGCTACATCAGGGCACGGCTTTCGCTGGGTTTAAAAAAAGAAAAACTACGCAATCAAAACTGCGAGGGGTAAGGAGTTCTGAAGTTTGTATTGTTCAAAACAGAAATTGATACTTGGTAATGTACAAGTATATCACTCAAATGAAAGTGCGATACCTGTTGAGAAGCAATTGATAGAAGCTTTGGATCTGGAAGGGGTAACTTTTAGGTTGAATACTCTTCAGTACCAAAAAAACGAAAGAAGTAATTATCTACAGTAACAACGATTATTTGATTGGGGGCAAAAATAATCAACCAACACTCATTAAGATGTATGTAATGATTACTTACCTACACAAACAACCAGAATAGTGCCTATATACCGCATTAGAAATAAATAAGGGAGGGATAGAGCTAAGACATACAGAGGTAAGCAATAGTGTAGCGGCTATATGCCCTTACCGGAAAGAGTTGCAACAGGTTGCTGGTTTAAGCAGGATACTGAAAAGGGAAATAGAAGAGAGGAAATGGCATATTTTATAAGCAATAGAAATGAGAGTGCGTTAGTTTATGGCGAGGTTATAAGCAATCACTCGCAGATAGAACATTCACTGCATTGGGTGAAAGATGAAACGCTAAAGGAAGATGAAGCAAAAAATAACAATGGGCAATAAAAACCAGCCTTTTACCCTACAACAAAAGCACTGGAAAAAAATACGCAGTGACCGCTATGTAGCGTTTAATCTAGTACACGACCGTGGCACATTATTTGGCCTAAACACCAAAGTCCGCATAGAAAGTATTTTAATGAGCTAACCGCCTACCCTTCGGGTTGATTATAATTTTATGCCCGAAAAAAAGTGCAGAGAACTACCTCCTACAAATATGTTTACACCCAAGAGACTGGCTAAAATTATCCCTAATCCCCAATCCTTTATCCCTAATCCCCACCCCCCAATCATTCTAACTTAATCCTTTCTTTAGCAGTAGCATTACCAGCATCCCAAACAAGTGCTTCCTGCCAGGCTTTTTTGGCTACCTCTTTTTTTACCAGTCGCCAAAGAAAATCGCCTTTGTACACGTAAGCCGTAGCTGTGGTTGCGTTATCCTTTTGTTTCTTTAAAATGGCTATCAGCTTTTCTACCGCTAATACGCCTGCCTGGCTGTCGTAAGAGGTATAGTATTTCATCAGGTTGTCCCAGGCCTTAATGTTTTCGGGGTTTGCTTTTACAGCTTCCAGTAAAGCAAGGCGAATAGCGGTGGTGTCTTTGGTTTCATACATTACCGCTATCGAATTATATACATCGCTCACATAGCTTTTATCGGCGGCGTAGTATTTGGCAGCCTTGTTTAATAAGGAAATACAGGCTTTTCTATAGCTGGCTAGTTTCCAACTTGTTTGGTTAAGCACCATTGGCCAAAGTAATACGGCTTCTTTTTGCAAAGAGTCGAACTGTAAAGCCGATTCTACATTAGAAGAATAGTACGTTAATTTACTGATCCAGGCATCGGTATGGGCTGCCCGGCCATACACATTGGCTATTTCTTTTCTGGTTGTAATAAGTGTATCGTAGGTGGTTTTGTAAATGTTTATAAAATACTTTTTGTAGTCGGCATCTTTTTTGCGGGCCCAGGCTATTTCGGCCAATCCCGCATTGGCTTCGTAACTCGATGAATTTAGTTTGTAGGCTTTTTCGAAATAGATAAGGGCTTTTGTGGTGTCTTTTCTTTCGAGGTTGATTTTACCCAGGATGTTATGAAAAGAAACGTACTCTATGTTTTGTAAAGATTTCTGTCTTTCTGCTGTTTCAAGGGCATATTGAGCGATGCCTTCGTTGCAGGTTTTCTCAGACTCTATTCTTTGCTTAAGCCTACTGTATTGTAGCGAGGCTATTTTAAGTATTTCGTTATACTTGTTTTTACTATAAGGCTTTTTCTTCATTTGCCAGTTTACCGCCTCGGCAAAATTGCTCAGGTTTAAATAGCAGGCTGTTATATTGTTCATTAAAGTATAGGTGTCGGAGCTGTCTTTGGTGTAGGAAGGAAGGGATTTTTTATACCAGTCAATGGCTAGCTGATAATCTTTTTTATTGGCACTTAAAATGCCTTTTTCCCACATGGCATTAGCAAATGCTGGGTCCAGTGCCAGTAAGGCATCCTGCTGGTCGTTGGCCTCTTTGTTTCTTCCAAGCTCTCTGTAACACTTGCCTATAAAGCTATTGATACTTTTGGCTGTGGCATCATCCGGTTTATATAAAGTCAGCGTTTTTTTATAATAGGTAATTGCACTATCGTATTTTTTTAAGAAATAAAAAGCATCGGCAATAAAAACATCGGCTTCAATAAAAGTGCCTTGTCTCGATAGGATTTTTTTGAATTCGGGAATAGCAGATGTGTAATTTTTTTGCTTGTAATAGCTTCTGGCTAACCACCAGGTAATGGTCTCTTTATCTGCTGATGAAGGTGTACCATCGTATGCCTTTTTGTAATATGTAACAGCATCCAAAAATTTGCCTGTATTGTAATACACATTGCCCATCTCCCAGTAGCTTGAATAATAACCAGGTTTAGAAACCAGCGATTTGTTTAAATATTCCAGGGCCATGCCATATTGCTCCTGGCTAGAGTAGCAATAGCCAATGCGATACTCCACAAGGTACCGCTGGTCTTCCTTATAACCCTTCTTGTCCAATGCTATTTTATAATTATCGGCCGCACATTGGTAATCCTTTTTGTCGAAACATTCATTTGCTTTGGTTAGCTCCGTTTGAGATAGCACCCGCAATGCTCCGGCTATCAACATTATTAAAAGCAGCAATTTTTTCATCTTCGATTTTTTTTTATTTTAGCAATAAAGATGATAAACTTTATATGCAGCAGCAATACCCAATAACCACATTTTTTAAGGTGTAATTGCGCAGGCTCTAAGCGTTTACCTGGCATTTGTACCATTAACTGGCAGTTGGTAACAGGCTACGTTGGTGTCTCTAAATTCGTACATGGTTTTTTGGTTGCAATATGGTTACTTCGCAACCATAAATTTTTATGCTATGTTAAGAGATATTGTAGTACAAAACGAACAAGAAACCCGTGGCGGTTTTGGCGAAGGAATTTACGAGGTGGGAAAAATGAACCCAAACGTAATAGTATTAACTGCAGACCTTGCCGGTTCTTTTAAACTAGGCCCTTATAAAAAAGAATTTGGCAATCGTTTTATACAATGCGGCATAGCCGAAGCCAATATGATGGGCATAGCTGCCGGACTTACCATTGGCGGTAAAATACCTTACACAACTACGTTTGCCAATTTTAGCACCGGCCGTGTGTACGACCAAATAAGACAAAGCATAGCCTATAGCGGCAAAAATGTAAAAATATGTGCAAGCCACGCTGGCCTAACCCTGGGCGAAGACGGAGCTACGCACCAAATTTTAGAAGATTTGGGTATGATGAAAATGCTGCCCGGCATGACGGTAATAAACCCCTGCGACTTTAACCAAACAAAAGCCGCCACCATGGCAATAGCCGATTACGAAGGCCCGGTGTACCTGCGTTTCGGCCGCCCAAAATGGCCCAACTGGACAAGTGTAGATGGCAGCGATTTTGTAATAGGCAAAGCCCAAATAATGAGCGAGGGAACTGATATTTCTATTTTTGCCTGCGGCCACCTTGTTTGGAAAGCGGTAGAAGCCGGAAGAATTTTGGAAGAAAAAGGCTATAGCGTAGAACTGATTAACCTACACACTATTAAGCCTTTAGATACCGAAGCCATCATTAAAAGCATTAGCAAAACCAAGTGTGCCGTTACCTGCGAAGAGCACAATATTTTTGGCGGCCTAGGCGATAGTGTGGCTCAGGTAGCTGCCCGTAATTTTCCCATTGCTATAGAATATATTGGCACCAACGATACTTTTGGCGAAAGCGGTAAGCCTATGGAATTACTTAAAAAATATGGCTTGGATACGCCCAACATTGTGGCCGCTGCGGAGAAAGTGATGGCTAGGAAGAATGGCTGATTTATGATTTATGATTTGTAACAAAGGATTAGTTTAGAACTTTTGAACCAAGCATCATTTACGAACCAAAGACTAAAGCTTTGGGGTTTGTGGAAAGGAAAAATTCAAGGATTTCTTCACAGACTTCTATGTTCCAGCAGCTTCGCTTATTAGTTCCAAAAAAAATTTTTTACGTTTTCTTCAAAAACTTAATATTTTCTTTACATTGCGTCTTCGATTGCTTGCTATAACAAATAAAATAGTCGCGGATTTATCCGGGGCTATTTTTTTTGCAGGTAACTTCGTACACGAAATATGATAATCGTTGACCGCTTACAGACAACCATTTCGTGCCTTCGGTTGATGGTCAATGTATGACTGTCGTCAATAACAACCTTACATGCAAGAATCAACAACTGCCGATGCTAGCAAGCAAAGCACCCCGCCTTCTAAACTGAAGGATTATAAAGAACTAATTAAATTTACACTGAGTATTACGGTGGTTTTTTCCAGCGTAATCAGCTATTTGCTGGTACCTAATATCAGTTTCGATCTCAAAAGCGTAATACTACTTTTTGTTAGCGGACTTCTTGTTACCGGAGCTGCCAATGCCATTAACCAAATAACAGAGAAGGATACAGATGCCATGATGAAGCGTACCGCCAACAGGCCGATAGCCGCAGGCCGCATCGGCACCACCGAGGCATGGATTTTTACAATTGTAAGCACTATTATTGGTGTGGGCATTATGTGGTATTGGTTTAATATGCAGGCAGCGCTACTAAGTTTATTCAGCCTTTTTGTGTATGCTTTTATTTACACACCACTTAAAAAAATAAGTGCCATTTCGGTTTTGGTGGGTGCTTTTCCGGGTGCTTTTCCCTGCCTTATAGGCTGGGTGGCAGGTGCCGATTCGTTTACAGGTGGTGGCTGGATATTGTTTGCCATTCAGTTTATCTGGCAGTTTCCACATTTTTGGGCTATTGCCTGGGTGGCACATAAAGATTACACCAAAGCAGGTTTTAAACTACTGCCCAACCAAAACGAACCAACCAAAAACACCGCTTTACAAGCCATTGGCTATTCACTTGTAATGGTACCCATTGGCTTTTTGCCCTATGTGTATCAAATGAGCGGCATTGTAAGCATGATGATTATTTTAGCCGCTAACCTGTTTATGGTTTGGCAGTGTGTAAGGTTATTTAGAGAAATGGATGTAAAGGCTGCAAGGCGGGTGATGTTTAGCAGCTACATTTATTTACCGGTAGTACTAATAGCTTTGTATGCAGATAAGTTAAACACCATAAGCTAAAAAAGCTGAAGGAGATGGCCGTGGCTCTATTACTGCAAACCTGTAGACTTGATTTGTGACCGCTAAAAATCAAAAAATAATACTGGCTAAACCTTTACAGCAAACCATTTGTTTGATTAAAAAATAGTGATGATGATGAGTACGCAAGTAACTGAGCAAAAGAAAAGAATGCACCCACATAAGTTTACACTATGGCTGGGGCTAGGCAGTATTGTTATGATGTTTGCCGGTATGACGAGTGCCTATATCGTAAAACGCAATCAGGCCAACTGGCAAGGTTTCGATTTGCCCAAGGTATTTTGGTATAGCACCATTGCCATATTGCTAAGTAGTATAACCATACACCTAGCTGTAAAAGCTTTTAAAAACCGCGAAATGGCTAAATACCGACAATTGGTAACCGTTACCACGGTGTTGGGCATTCTGTTTATCGTTTTACAAATAATAGGCTTTGCCGATCTTAATGCCCGTGGTATCAAACTCGTTGGGCAGGGCAGTAATGTAGCGGGTTCTTTTCTGTTTGTAATTGCGGCATTGCACATGCTGCATGTATTGGGTGGTATTGTGGTTTTGATCGTAATGTTTGTAAAAGCCTTTGGCCGAAAATCGAGAAACTACAGCCCTGTGCCGATAGAAATAACGGCCACTTATTGGCATTTTGTAGATGGGCTTTGGATCTATTTGTTTGTGTTTTTAAATATGATTCAATAGACAATAAGCCATTAGTAGCTTTATTAAATTTCTTTTTTATAAACATACAATTTATATGCTTATCCACCACCAGGCAAATTGATGCGTTCATGAAAATTAAGTACCATTTAGTTACACAATAAAATTGAAACCGACTCAATACATAACTGTTTTTTTTACTTTTAAGTAATGGGTAATAAACTTTAGATTACCCTTTGATTAGTATTTAGCCATTTGTTTGTCAATGATTATTTGAATATAAAATTGTAGCTGCTCTTTTTGAAATAAGATGTGATTTGAGTTAAAGTCTTCCATGTTTTCTTGTCCTCTCCAATGTGTCAATTGGATGTAAGGTGTATTTGAAATGATAAATGAATTTAGTTCAATATTTGAGTCGTTTAGCTTTGGTTGTATGGTAGTCCTAATTGATTTATGTAATTGAATATTTGGATCTGTTAAACCTTGAATTAGTCTTAGTCCTTTGGGGGTCGATAAATGGAATATATTGTTTTTTTTCCAATTACTAGGCAAAAAATAAAGTCTGGTAAGGAATTGTTTGCTTAAAAAAATCCGATTCCTTTTTTACTCATGTTACGCAATAAGTAAAGTTGTTTGTCTTTGAAAAATTCAGTGTTGTTATCAAAGTATAGTTTCAAATCTTCTACCAAGTCACGTTCACCTTTGTTTAAAGGCACTGGTTTAATTTTAATTACTTCTTCATATCTGCCTTTGTCGATGTAAATCAAAGGTTGATATAGATGAAGATCCGCATATAAAGTTTCAAAATCATTGTCGATTTTAAAGTTTTCTTGAAATTATTTTTTTCGAACAATCTCTTTTAGTTCCTTCAATTTTCCAATTAAGCGGTCTTCAGTTTTCTTTACCAAGAAATTGTATTCAGCTTCAAAATTTGCGTTGTTGCTATCTAGTAACGCAACTTTACTGCCTTTGCTGTTGATGTCGTGAAATAGGGTAGTGGAAAAATCCTTTTCATCTACCCACATTTTGTAAGCTTCACAAATTTTCAATAAGCCTTTGTCGTCACCAACATTGATAAAGCTAAAATAATCAGTATTTTCAATTCGTAAGCCTATTTCACCATCTTGCCCTTTCAGATTATCTATATACAATGAAGCTCCTGCAACTCTGCTGGCGCAAGCCTCCCGGCCTGTGTTCCCAAATTACTTGATTTAAATTACCAACCTCTGTACAATTTGTAATCAAGTAACACCATGGCACAGGAAGGGAACCCACAAAGCCCTCGCCTCATACCTGGGCCAGTATCATTATGTAGGGGCAAGCCCGGCCCCTACTCCGCCCAACTCATTACATATCCTTCATTCTCTATTTCCAATGCTTCTATAGTTAATTGTAATGGGTGGAAAGTATCCACCATTACGGCCAGTTCCTGGGTTGCTGTTTTGCCAATACTTTTTTCTACAGCACCGGGATGTGGACCATGAGGAATACCGGCGGGGTGCAGGGTTATCATACCACGGGTTACATTTTTGCGGCTCATAAAATCGCCGTCTACATAGTACAGCACTTCGTCGCTATCGATATTGCTGTGGTTGTAAGGTGCAGGTATGGCCTGCGGGTGATAATCGTACAGCCTTGGCACAAAACTGCACACCACAAAATTATGTGCATCAAATGTTTGGTGAACCGGCGGCGGCTGATGCACACGGCCTGTGATGGGCTCAAAATTATGGATGGAAAAGGCGTACGGATAGCAGCAGCCATCCCAGCCAATTACATCGAAAGGGTGGTGGGCATAATGCAGGCCGTATTGTATGCCTTTCTTTTTTGTTTTGATGGTAAAGTCGCCAGCCTCGTCGGTGGTTTGCAGGTTTTGCGGGGTGCGTATATCCCTTTCGCAAAAAGGTGAATGTTCCAGCAGTTGGCCATACTTACTGATGTAGCCTTTTGGGTAACGTATGGGGCTAAAACTTTCTACAATAAAAAGCCGGTTGTTGCTATCGTTAAAATAAATCTGGTAAATGCAGCCACGGGGAATAATGAGATAATCGCCGTAGGCAAATTCTATTTCGCCGTATTGGGTCAATAGTTTTCCGCTGCCTTCATGGATAAAAATCATTTCATCAGCATCCGCATTTTTGTAGAAATAATCTGTCATACTTTGCTGCGGTGCAGCCAGCACAAGGTGGCAATCGTTGTTTACCAACACAGCTTTGCGGCTATCGAGATAATCTGCCGCAGGCTTTACTTTAAAGCCCTCGAAGCTGCGGTGTTTCAGCATTTTTTCTTCGGCCACTTTGGGTGCTACATTGATGGGTTCGTCGGTGGCAATAATCTGAGTAGGCGGGTGGCAATGGTACAAAAGGGAGTAGTCGTTGCTAAAGCCTTCGGTGCTAAATAATTGTTCGCTGTAAAGGCCGCCATCGGGTTTGCGAAATTGTATATGGCGTTTATGCGGAATGGAACCTAAAGTATGATAATGAGGCATAACTGATTTATGATTTGTGATTTTGGATTTATAATTTATGATTTATGATTTATGATTTGTTGCCCCCTGTCCCCCTAAAGGGGTGCCCATGTGTAGCCTTAAAATGTCAAATATATTGACCCAAATTATTTTTAAATCATAACCGCTTTTTAAAATGATAGTTGTAGCGCTTCAGCTGTCATTTTAATTAGTAATTACCCAAAGCAAATACCCACTGTTACACAGAGGCATCCCTTTAGGGGAGAGGGGGCCAAACCCAGGCTGAAAAACTCTTTACTCCACCAAACTTCTTTCCAGCGATGCCAGCAGAAAAATGTATTTCCATCTTCTTTTACCTATCCAGTATGTAAAATTTCTGTTGAGTGGCATAAAAAATATTAGTACACAGATGGTAGTGTATAGACTTTTATCCTCAAATTTACAGCATAAAACCTCACCAATTTTGAAATCTATCGGTCTCATCTCAGACACACACGACTGGCTTGACGAAGCCGTATTTACCCATTTTACCAAATGCGATGAGATATGGCATGCCGGTGATTTTGGCACCATCAGTATTGCCAATCAGCTTGCAGCAAAAAGCGGTGTACCTGTACGTGGTGTGTATGGAAATATAGATGCCATGGATGTGCAAAGCCGTTTTGGGGAAGCACTACAATTTGAATGTGAGGGCATCCGGGTTTTTATGAAACATATTGGCGGCTACCCCGGCCGTTATGCGCCGGGTGTAAAGGATACCATCATCAGTTACCAGCCACAACTTTTTATCAGCGGCCATTCGCACATACTAAAGGTGGTGTACGATGATAAACTGAACTGCCTGCACATGAACCCTGGTGCAGCCGGTAAGCATGGCTGGCACAAGGTGCGGACGATTATAAGGTTTAAGATAGATGCTGGTAAAATGAAGGATTGTGAGGTAATAGAGTTAGGGGCAAGAAGCCCATCTTAGCATAACTTGTATCGAGAAACAATCGGTTATATTTCCATTTACAACGCTTAATAAATACATGAAATTATAAAACCTAACTAAATTTCCTTTCCTGTTATTTTTATTGCAGTATTTTAGAATCTGCTTTTAAATAAAAAGTTCACTGTTTACATTTAGAAAAAATAAAAATAAACCAATGGCTTTACAACCCTGGGTACAAGGAGTGGTAACCCGCATTATAAACGAAACCCCCGCTACCAAACGCTTTACAATAGAAGTACCTGTTTTAGAATCTTTCGATTTTAAACCCGGCCAGTTTGTTACCCTCGATTTACCCATCCACGAAAAGCAGAATAAGCGGTGGCGTAGTTACTCCATTGCCAGCCGGCCCGATGGTACCAATAGCTTTGAGCTGGTAATTGTTTTGATGGAAAGTGGCGTTGGTACACCTTGGTTATGGGCCAATGCAAGTGTAGGTTCCGAACTTACACTCCGTGGGCCGCAGGGCGTATTTACCCTGCCCGAGGCCATAGAAAAAGACCTGTATTTTGTTTGCACGGGTACAGGCATAGCACCATTCCGTAGCATGGCCAGCCATATTCTCACTCGTAATATCCCTCATAAAAACATCTACCTCTTATTTGGCTGCCGCAAGCTGGCCGATGGTCTTTATATAGATGAATTAAAAGCATTAGAAAAAAAACATCCTTCATTTCATTTTATACCTTGTTACAGCCGTGAGGAAAAAGCAGACGGTATTACAACCGGCTACGTACACCCTGTTTACGAGCATTTAATTCAAAAAGCCACTTCGATAAATGAAGCCGATAATAGCTTGATGCCGCCTGCGGCCTCTTTTTACCTGTGTGGCTGGAAAAATATGATAGACGAAGCCCGCCAACGAATTACAGCTTTGGGTTACGATAAAAAGGCGGTACATTTTGAGCTGTACGGCTAAGGTAAAACCCTAGAAGTTGCTCACAATCTTAGGCATGATGCTTAGCACACAGCTTGCCCGGTAAGAATATCGGGAGGGAAGTGTTGTGGAAAAATGACCTGCCCTAATTTTTTTGGTTAAGCAGATTTTTTTGCGGCTTCGCAGAAAAAGAGGATAACAAAATTCTCTATTTTATGCTTTACTAAGTAACCATCAATACAAAACAACAAATGATTATACAACCACAAGTAGAAGCATACAGCAACCTTTATTGTTCGGGGCTTAGGCCATTGGTAAATGAAGTGCTAGAATACTCGCTGGCCAATCATCCTCATGCCCACATGGTAAGTGGTAAAGAACAAGGGTTGCTACTACAATTCCTTAGCCGAATGATACGGCCAAAACGCATTTTAGAAATTGGCACGTTTACCGGCTTTAGCGGCCTTTGCCTGGCCGAAGGTTTGGCAGATGATGGACAACTACACACCCTAGAATTAAGGGAAGAAGATGCAGCCACGGCACAAGCATATTTTAATAGGTCATCGTACAAAAACAATATTCATTTGCACATTGGTAATGCACTTGAGGTAATTCCACAGTTAAACGAAAAATGGGATTTAGTGTTTATAGATGCAGACAAACTTGGATATATTAACTATTACAACATGGTTTTGCCTAACCTACAACCCAACGGCTGGATTTTGGCCGACAATGTATTTTTTCATGGAGAAGTGATGAAAGAACCGGTTACCGGCAAGAATGCCAAAGCCATTGCCGCCTTTAACGAGCATGTAAAAAATGATGAAACCGTAGAGCAAATGATACTAACCGTAAGAGATGGATTGATGTTGATAAGAAAACGCATGTGAATTCGTTAATAAAACCAGAGATGGCTTATGCGGTGTTTTGGCTAATCTTGCAGCATCTAATAAAATCGCAACCTTTTAAAACAAAATCCGTTTAACCCAATACTCAGTTCACTCTTTTCATCGCTCACAGCTTTCTCTTCATATTTCACCAAACAACAATGAAAAAACTCCTATACATATCCATCTTCATCTTTTCCAAAGCTTTTGCTCAGGATTCGCTAACGGTGAAGCAGTACATTAACCAGTACAAGGATATTGCCATTGCCGAAATGCAGCGTTCCGGCGTACCGGCCGCCATTACACTGGCTCAGGGAATATTCGAAAGCAGTGCAGGCAAAAGCGAATTAGTAATGCGAAGCAATAACCACTTTGGCATTAAATGCAGAAACACCTGGACAGGCCGCAGCGTTCGCCACGATGATGATGCCCGACAGGAATGCTTCCGGGCTTACGATTCGGCCATTCAATCGTACATAGACCACTCTGATTTTTTGCGTAGCAGCCAACGCTACGCCTTTCTTTTTGGGTATGATGCCACCGATTACAATGCCTGGGCCAAGGGCTTAAAACAGGCAGGTTACGCTACCAACCCACGCTACGCACAGGCACTTATTAGCACTATAGAAAAATACCGCCTAAACGATTATACTTTGCTGGCACTTAACCGCCAACCACTACTTAATGATGTACCACTGCCAGCCATTAATACAAAGGCCGTTAGCATAGAGAAACCCATTGCTGTAATTGCCACAGAAAACAGCAAAACATTGCTTACAACGGCAGATGCAGGTGTGGCTATTGATTATCCCAAAGGCATTTTTACCATTAATAATTGCAAGGTATTGTATGCTCAAAAAGGAACATCGCTACTGGCATTGGCCATTGCCCATAAAGTAAGTATGCCCAACCTTATTAGCTGGAACGATATGGACAAAACCAATATTTTACCACAAGGGCAATATGTTTTTTTAGAAAAAAAACAAAAAAAAGGCAGCCAGCATATACATGAAGTAAAGCCGGGCGAAACCCTTTGGCAAATTAGCCAAAACGAAGGGATACGGCTTAGTAATCTGCTGCAATACAACCAGCTTTCATCCATTAATATTCCCGCCGTTGGCGAAAAAATTTATTTGCAGAGCTATGCATCTAAAACACCAAAACTGGTAAAAAAATAAATGCTTTTGGCAAAACATTGCATTTTTTAGGTAACTAAAGATGCTACACCATAGGCTCATACTTGTTTTAAGTGTTACAGAAAAACCCATCCACCTATTAAGAGTCTTACTTCTTGCTAATTTTTTACGCTAGCGGCGTAAATACCTGACTATTGCTGATGAACATTTGTAGGATTCAATCATTTGTTGTAGCCGAAATACGGACTCCGATATTTTATACCACCGCAAAATAAGAATTAGCCATACCATGTTGATGGCACACAAGTGCAATCTATATTTGCATTTATATAAATAATAAAGTACCATGCCACAGCAAGACCTTTTTACCAGCCCCGACTACTACCAACTAGACGAATTACTAACCGAAGAACACAAAATGGTGAGGGATACAGTACGTACTTATGTAAAAAAAGAAATTAGCCCAATAATAGAAGATTACGCACAACGTGCCGAGTTTCCACAGCAGATTGTAAAACAACTGGGAGATATCGGTTGCTTTGGACCAACTGTGCCTGAAACATACGGTGGTGGAGGCCTCGATTACATAAGTTACGGCCTAATGATGCAGGAACTAGAACGGGGCGACAGCGGTGTACGCAGCACCGCATCTGTTCAGGGTTCGCTGGTTATGTACCCTATTTACGCCTACGGCAATGAGGAGCAACGCCATAAATATTTACCCAAACTGGCCAGCGGCGAATGGCTCGGCTGTTTTGGTTTAACCGAACCCAACCATGGCAGCGACCCTGGCGGAATGCTTACCAATATTAAAGATGCCGGCGACCATGTAATACTTAATGGTGCTAAAATGTGGATTAGCAATGCCCCATTTAGCCAGGTGGCCGTGGTATGGGCCAAAGATGAAGAAGGCATTATTCGTGGGGTAATAGTAGAACGTGGTATGGAGGGGTTTACAACGCCAACCACACATGGCAAATGGAGCCTACGGGCAAGTGCCACCGGCGAACTGGTTTTTGACAATGTAAAAGTGCCAAAAGAAAATATTTTACCCAATGTAAAAGGATTAAAAGGCCCGCTGGGCTGCCTCAGCAAAGCCCGCTATGGCATTGCCTGGGGTGCGTTAGGTGCCGCCATGGATTGCTACGATACGGCCCTTCGATATGCACAGCAGCGGGTGCAGTTTGGCAGGCCTATAGCTGGCTTTCAATTACAGCAAAAAAAGCTGGCAGAGATGATTACAGAAATTACCAAAGGCCAGCTACTGGTATGGCGGCTTGGTGTTTTAATGAACGAAGGCCGTGCCACACCTGCCCAAATAAGTATGGCTAAAAGAAACAGTTGCGAGCTGGCCACCAACATTTGCCGTGAGGCTCGCCAAATGCTCGGCGGCATGGGCATTACAGGCGAATACAGCATTATGCGCCACATGATGAACCTGGAAAGTGTAATTACTTACGAAGGCACACATGATATTCATTTACTGATTACAGGTATGGATGTAACGGGGCTAAATGCTTTTAAATAATTTTTTTAGGGAAGCTATTGTGGCATAACAAGCGAAGTTTGTTTAACTGAAACTGTAAGCAATCATTTTTTCTAAAATAATGGTGATTCGTAATTTTATTTTTTGATGAAACCTCTTTTTAGAATAGCTATTCGCACTCTTACGGTAGCATTTTTTTTGATACAGATTGTATCTGTAATTGTATCTCAGTTTAAAACCGGCAAACACTTTTGCTGGGCACCGCATAATACCCAAAATTTTTATAATATTACCTGTGTGTTAAACGGCGTTCTGCTTACCGATAAAGAAATACAGATACGCTATGGCATACCAGCCAAAGGCTGGGAAGCACACCAGATGCAAAATGTAAAAGATTTTATTAAAGAACACGAAAGACAGAACGGTTATTCAGATAAAACAGTAGTACGGATGCAATACACAGAAAATGGGGGCACTGCAAAAACTTGGGCTTACCCATGAAAAGTATATCAAATTACGTAGCTACTTATTTGCTGCAGCTACTTTCGCTAAAGCAAATGGGTCTTACTCCACAGCTAGTAATAATGGTAAGATTTTTGGCTATTTTGGTATTAGCCAATGACATTTCACCATTTGGCAGACATATACCCTATTTCGATTTTATTGAGCAGTTAGGGAATACAGACCAGTTCAATAAAGTAATGTTATGGATCTTTAGAGTAAGTGCCTTTGTAACGATTTTTACACCTTATATACGTATCGGGGCTTTTGTAACTGGGTGTACATTTTTATTCAGTCTTTTTGCATGCCGTCCCTGCCTTTCTGTAGCACATACTTTTTTGTCGGCTATGTTTATTGTTATAGGTTTAAGTAACAATACCACAGGCAATTCCCTTGTAAAAATTCAGTTGATTATCCTTTATTTTGGTGCTTTTATTAATAAACTGTTTTTGGCAGACTGGTGGACAGGCAACTACATGGAAACCTTATTGGTAACAAGACATCAGGTAGATATTTATCAAACCATAGCAGCTTTATTTCCACCAAAAGCGCTATCGACGGCCCTTGGCATTTTAAGTATTTTTATTGAGTTGATTGTGGGTATTTGCTTTATTGTAAAGCGCTTTTACAAAACAGGCATACTGATCTGTGTGTCATTTCATACCATAATGATATTTATGCTGGGAACATCCTTTGGTCCGTTTTATTTTACACTCGCATTTTCTTACTTAGTTTTTACCAGCTGACCATGGAAGATAACCGTGTATAACAGCCAGTTATTTTTATTGGCAAATAAGGTATCGCTACAAAATATGTTTCCACATTTTACTTTTATTAATGGGGTAAAAAACAAGTTGCAATTAAGTATATCCGGCGAAAACAGAACATACAATGGATACACAGCCCTGTTAATGCTTTTCTTTTGCTTACCTGTAACCTTTTATGCAATTGCTTATTTTTCTCAGTGGGGTGGGGCAATGCTTTGGATTAAAGCATTTCACTTTCTCATGCTTCCACTCTATTGGCGGTTTTTAAAAGATTTTTTTCGACGCAAAAAAAAAAATCGATAACGCTAGTACACCATAAGTTGTAAAAATAAGGTTGCGTTAAGAAAATGAAGCAAGCCTTACCACTTCAGTTCTATCCGGTTATTCTTCCTATCCACATCGGCTAATCGAAGGCTTGGGTCTATTTCTACACTTACCACATCTGTTAGTTTTTTAGTACTGCTAATGGTGTAGGTTTCTTTTGTAAAGGGCCATTCTGGATACACTTTTCTTTGCAAACTGTCTTCGGCTGGCTTGCTGCCAAACATCATGTCTAATGGTATATAATGCCACTCTTTACTGCCATCTTTAAAGGTGAGCAGCACATCTATTGGCATAGCCATTTTACCCATGTTTTTTATACGAAGATTGGTATTAGCCCCACTGCTCCAAAGACTATCTATGGAGTAATCAATGGTTTTAGTAGTGTACAAAAAATATTGTTTGTACCAATGTAATTCAAAGCCGCTTACCTGCTGTGCCACCCTTATAAAATCGTTTGGTTCGGGTTGTTTATAGTGCCATTGGTTGTAGTATTCCAGCAGTATTTTATCCAGATTTTTTTCGCCTACTATATAGCCAAGCTGTGCCAAAAAAATCGCACCTTTTGTGTAGGCATTGCCATTATAAGCCATATTGGTGTTGGTAAAATTAGCAGGCGTACCCATCGTTTCATCAAACTTGCTGCTTACAAGCCGGAAGTAAGATTCGTAGGCCCTTTTATACAAAAAACCTTTGTCGTTTCGAAGCCAGCCCAGTGTTCTGGCATCTGCATAAGATGTAAAGCCTTCATCCATCCAAGCATGTAAATTTTCGTTGGTAGCCATTAGCATTTGGTACCAGCTATGGCACCATTCGTGTATAAATGTACCGAGAGAAGCATTTACCACAAGGGTAGCCATTGGATACTCCGTACCGCCACCGCCACCTTGTATAAAAGTATAATCGGTGTAGGGGTAAGACCCAAAGGTTTTAGCCATAAATGGATAACATATAGCCGCACTATCTGCATTTTTTTGCCATTTGTTTTCTACACTATCCACTGCTTTATAAATAAAATGCAATAGAGGCCCGCTTGCCGTTTTTCGGGTAATGTGTTTGTATGCAGTATCGGCAGCCCACATAAAATCGTGTACATTTTTAGCGGTAAATTTCCATGTTCTGGTAGCAGTAGCAATGGGCTTTAAATCAGAACCTTCTTTATCGTATCCCCAGCCGATGGCGGCTGCATTTTGTAAAATACCCGTTCCGCCAAGTTTGTAATTTTTATCAATGGCAATGTTTACATCATAGTCGCCCCACACACCATAAAACTCTCTGGCTATGTATGAATCGGCGTGCCAACCTTCGTTATCGTAAGCAGCTATTTTCGGGTACCATTGGCCAAGGCTATAGCGAATGCCTTCTGCATTATCCCGGCCGCTACGGCGGCTAAGCTTTGGCACCTGGCAATTAAACTGCGTATTGAAAAGCTGGGAGGTTTTTGGCAAGATTGGCTTATCTAAAATAATTTCCAAAATGGTTTCGTGCAACATGGTTTGCAGCATTTTTCCGTTGGCCATTATCTGTGTAACGCTGCACCATCCTTGCTCTTCAGGTTTCAGATCGGCTACCCTAATTTTAAAACGCCGGTCAAAATCCAGCAAATCCTTACCTTTTGTATCCCGGCCTATTACAAGGTTTTCAGTACTGCGGCTGTTTTCATCCATCATGCTTCCGGGCTTAAATGCATTCCAGTACAGGTGCATAAAAACACGTTTTAATGTGTCCGGCGAATTGTTAAAATAGGTAATGGTTTGCTTGCCTGTAATCTGGCTGGTATTTACATCAAGGCTCACATCCATAGCGTATTTTATACGCTGCTGCCAGCGGCCAGGCTGTGCCATTGTATGTATCGAAAAGTGTACAATGAAAAAGAGAAGGATTATTTTAAAATGCTGCTGTACTATATTATTTCGGTCTTTGGCGAAATGCTTTTGCTCCATACTTGGTTCTTTAATCATTGTGCAAAAATAACCGCTCAATGTTACTTAGCAGTCGCATGCATCCCAAAGTGTAGCCGCTCTACATTTTTTTAAAGGCCATCTTTTAAAAAATACTATAAAGTAATGGGGTCTTTAAGCAATTGCCCGTTGAAACTAAAGTAGAGCCGCTTTTTTTGAAGTGCCGATTTTTGCACTACCAACATAAACTTTTTACTGTCTGTTGTTTCTATTAACGAAACAGATTGCAGCTCCCAGTCTTTGTATTTGCTTCTCTCCCATCCTTCTTGTACTTCGTCCGGAATATCTTCCTCTGTAACCAAAGTTTCAGTTTGCTTCCACGCTCCTTTTGTGTTAAAAGTGGTTTGGTATTTTATTTTGTTCATTACAAAAGATGCTTCAAAACCTGTTAGCTTATCTTTCCAAATAATATTATCGGCTTCAGGAAACTTTTCTTTAAAAGCCTGTGTAACAGCGGCAGGAATTTTTCTTATTTGTGCCTGTATATCATTGCCTGTAAAAACAATGGAACTAACAATTATAAATGCTATAACCTTCTTCATAATCCCAATTTTTAGTTGGTGGTAAAATGGTGTAAAGATGTGATTTATTGTTTTGCAAATACTTCTTGCAAAAGGATTAACAATTTTTAAAACAGCCTTCTTGCAAACAAAAAACAGACATTTTGTTGTTTTCATTTTTTGTAAGAATAAAAACCATCGCTCCATTTCTAAGATTTACTTTTGTTTATTAAACACAAAAAAATTTGATAGAGAAAAAAAAATCCATACAGCAGGATGTACAATGCATACTAGTAGGGCTGGTGCAAAAACACCAAACAGAAACACAAACACACGAATACCTAGACGAACTGGCATTTTTGGCAGAAACGGCTGGTGCTATTACCATTAAGCGTTTTTGGCAAAGGCTAGATCATCCAGATAAAGCCACATTTGTAGGTAAGGGCAAGTTGGAAGAAATAGGTACGTATGCAAAACTTAAAGGAGCGGATTTACTCATTTTTGATGATGAACTTACTGGCAGCCAAATTACCAATATCGAAAAAGCCACCGGTGCTAAAACCATCGACCGAAGTGATTTAATTCTCGACATTTTTGCCGCAAGGGCACGTAGTGCACAGGCAAAAGTACAGGTGGAACTGGCCCAATACCAATACATTTTGCCACGACTACGTGGCATGTGGAGCCATTTGGAAAGACAGGGCGGCGGTATTGGAAGCAGGGGCCCCGGCGAAACTGAAATAGAAACCGATCGCCGCATAGTAAAAGACAAAATAGGATTGCTTCGCAAACGCCTCTTGGAAATAGACAAACAAAGCAGCACCCAACGGCAGGAAAGAGGGGAATTTATACGGGTGGCATTAGTAGGCTATACCAACGTAGGCAAAAGCACCATTATGAACCTGCTGAGTAAAAGCGAGGTTTTTGCCGAAAATAAATTATTTGCTACGCTAGATACTACCACCCGCAAGGTAGTTTTTGAGGCCACGCCGTTTCTTTTAAGCGATACGGTGGGGTTTATACGCAAGCTGCCACACCATTTGGTAGAAAGCTTTAAAAGCACTCTCGATGAGGTGAGAGAAGCCGATGTATTGCTGCATGTGGTGGACATTAGCCATCCACAATACGAAGATCAGATAGGCATAGTAAACAAAACGCTGCAGGATATTGGAGCTTTTGAAAAGCCCATCATCACCGTTTTTAATAAAATGGATTTGTACGATGCAAAAACTTTTGACGACTGGCTGGAGCAAAGCGTAAAAGACCAGATGATGCAAGACCTGAAAGATCGCTGGAACCGTGAAACCAACTACAACGCCATCTTTGTATCGGCCACCGAAAAGCAAAATATAGACGAGCTAAGAATAGTAATATTGGATAAAGTTAAAGATTTGTACGCCATAAGGTTTCCTTATAAAACCAATTTTTACTAACCGAAAAGCATAGCAGGGCGTAACCCCGCCGAAAACCGCCTCTACTCAACGGCTTAGTCAGGCGGGGTCAGGCTTTTCGCTACAAGTCCTCGGCCGCACACAAGTAGGTTAGCTTCGCTATTCCAAGGCGTATCGGCGGCCTGTGGGCTTTTCGCTGCAATCCTTTACGCATACACTGCCACAGTATCATCACAATACCATAAATCCAAGCATGGCAAAAAAATATAACTGGCATAAAATTGCCGAAACAATTGTAGAAATACCACTAGCCGAAAAAGACACTTTAGGAATAGAGGCTGGTGGTAAAAAATTATGTTTGGCAAAAAACAATGGCCAACTATATGCCTGCGCTCACCAATGCCCACATGCTGGCGGGCTTATGGAAGAAGGATGGGTAGATGCCACAGGAAATATTGTATGCCCGCTGCACCGCTATAAATTTAGCCTTGAAAAGGGCCGAAACACAAGCGGAGAAGGCTATTACCTAAAAACCTATCCGGTAGAAGAACGCTCAGATGGCGTGTATATAGGCATAGAAACTGGTGGTTTTTTAAATTGGTAAAAAAAACTTTTGGCTGAAAACTTTATACGGTTATTTTTGCAGCCCAAACTATGTAAATGGTTAGGAAAATTCCTCCTTAGCTCAGTTGGTTAGAGCATCTGACTGTTAATCAGAGGGTCTCTGGTTCAAGTCCAGAAGGGGGAGCTTGAAAATAAATCAATTACGACATTAAATCTCGTAACTGATTTTTTATTTCACCTACAATTTCACCTACACAACCCCTTTTTGGGGGTGAAATTGTAGGTGAATTTTTTAAGAAGTTTGGGGGGAATTTTAATTGAAATAGGGACGTTTTGAAATGCCCAGGATTCCTTAATCCGAAATCGGATATTCTGGCACGTTTTGTAGGCGCTACTACAGCTATTTTATAACCTCTTGGCTAACATTCTGATCATACAGATTTCTCCTGCCTGTTTGGGACTTAAACTTTAAAGTTTGGCACAATTACCCCGGCAAACTTTTATTTGTTCCTAAAACGTCATAGCAGCTAATAATAGTTCCTAAAACGACGTAGACATTGTTCCTAAAATGTCATAGTGCGTTCCCAAAACGTCGCAATACTATTCCTAAAATGTCGTAGATATTCTCTTGAAACCCTTTACTGTATTGCCTTTCAGAGGCTCTGCAAATAGCAAATGCTTTAATAAAAAGAATAAAGCAAAGGCAAAAGGGCTTAAAAAAAGGGAAATAAAATCAGCCACAATTGTCCATTTCTGTCAAAATATCCACAGGTTTTATCAAAAAAAACCAAATTGCAAAGCCCTTGTGTCCCAACTGTTCCTAAAATAGCACAATTATATTTCAATTAGTCTATGCCATGTTCCTAAGATGGCGTAAATGTTTTGCAATTAGTAAAAGCAATTCGTTTCATTTTGAAATGAATCACATGGTCAATATCTACCGTGATATGAAAATTGCCTGGAATTTTATTTTAGGTAGTGCTTAGGCTTTTCCTTTCCAGGATTGTTATGGCAATTGTGTATGACCTAAATAATTCGCCTAATTAGCCCATTATCATCCCTCCTACAATAAATGATTTGCAATAAATTTTGTTTCATCAATAACATAATATTTAATATATATATTAATATGAAGTAGATATTTTGCTACTCAACCTGCCAATTCGATTGCTATTAAATCAATTCAAATAATGAAACTTTTTTGAGTTTATTAAGAATTGAATTACACTTGTATCTAATTGTTATTCAATTGATTATATTATAAACAAACCAAATAAAATCAAAATATATCAAAACAAAATTTATGACCGGCATTATTATTACGATAGGAAAAGAGGAAATGACAAAAATTATTCAAACAGTGGTGCAAACTGCTTTAAAAGATTTTGGACTTGAAAGGGAACAGGAAAAAGAAGATTTAATGTTGCTAACTACAACTTGTGAGCTTTTGAATATGAAGCCTTCGGCTATTTATTACAAGACTTGCAAACGGGAAATACCTTTTATGAAAAAAGGGAAAAAATTATACTTCTTCAGGATTTGAAATAAAATTTCGCAACTGTTTTTAAAATTATAGAAAAGTCATCAGCCTAGTCAACGAAGGTGTTCGTATTTTAATTTTATAATCGCTTCTACTGTTTTTATAACAGGAAGAGCATTATTACCCTTACCCATCTTCTACATTTCAGATGACCAAGTCTTTTTATCAATAAGAATTTGTGTTAGGGAGAAAAAATTTGGCTGTAGTCTTTTGCTGTAAAAATTTTGAGCACATACCGCCTTGCCGATTTTATCCACTTTGCTGGTAGGGTAACAAAATGCAGGATAAAATTCTTTAACCGCATTTGGGGCTTTACAAATGTTGTTTCTCCGGCATATTTCACTTTGCTACAATTGAATAAAAGATAGGCAACAGTTGTAGCATACATGTAAATGGTATTCATTGCCAGGTTTTGAAATGGTAGTTTATTCCAGCCAAAATCATAGTCCGGTTCTTTAAAATGGTGTTCGCCTTCGCAGCCACGATGATTATAAAATGCCATGCATTGCTGTTCGTCACTTTGGTCGTTAGTAACTATTGCATAGTACCTGTAATCGTTGGTTTGGTCAATGGTCATTTGGCCACCAGTTTTGTAACGGTAAGCTACTATGCGCCGCTCTGTTTCGCTACCAAGTATTTTTTCTTTGATACTGCAAAGTTCTACTTTACGGTTACTTAAAAAACCAGTATACCATTCTGTTTCATCTTCTAATGCTATACGAAGCCCGGCATTCATTTCGGCTCTAACGTAGTACTGTAGCTGTTTTGATTCTAAATATTCAATGGTGGCTCCTTCGTAACAGCAAGAGTCGGCCCTAAATTTTGTAATGTTTATGCCTTGGCTGCTGCACTCATCAATAGCTGATTTTATGATAGCCAACTGCCCATAGCTTTCGGGTGTATTACCATTACGGTTTTGCATATATACAGGCAGTTTGTTGATGCTGCATATTACCGGATAATAGCTTTCTGTCATCTTATAGTTACAGGCATTATCAGCCTTGGTGTTCTCTACTATATGCCCATCGTAATCTAAAGTATAAGTGTCTGTTTTATTTAATGTACCACCCAAAAGGCTTATAGCTGGCAATAGCTTATTAAAGCCGGCATGCTCATTGATTTGATGCGTTATGCCTTTGTCGGTTTTATTTTCGATAGTGGCTGTTTTTAATTGGTTGCTTACATACTCAAATGTGTCGGGTGAACAAATGTTGAGGGCAAGATGGTCTTGTAGTTACTCTTTTAAAATATTCAAATCGTCCAACACATCACCACCAATAGAAAACATATAATACAAATGCTTGAGTACATCGGAATAGCTGTAAACCGCTTTAACGCTACGAGTACCAAGGTGCCTGGTAATCAAGCTTCTAAAATCGAGGCGGGCAAGATCGGCTTCTAAAAAATTAATACCGCCAAATGATTGGTGAAATGTGCGGTTTACTACAACTTGCATACTAGAAATTTATCAACTGCAATTTCATCTATTTAGGTGAAACTGCCATAGGCCTCTAATCCACACTGGGTGCGGATGCGAGGCCTATTTCTTAAAGTATCTTGCGAATTCAGGGATTTCTGGAAAAGATATTTCTGCTGCATGAAGAGTTTCAATTGCCCACCAAAAAAATAAAAGTAGAACGAAAAAGCCGTCACATATACGATTTAGAAAAGTTGATGGATACTGAATATGCCACAGCGGCTTTAAGCAATAATGAATTGTATAAAACCATTGTTGAACATCGGGCAAAACTTACACCATTGAGAGGTATTGATTACGCCAATCATACTCCAGATAAGATTAATCCTATTCCACCTGACGCTATTATTGGAGAATGGGAAAAAGATTATAAGGCCATGCAGGAAAGCATGTTATATAATCCATCGCTTTCATTCGACAAGTTGATTGAAAGGATGTATGAGCTAAAAAGCCGAATTAATAATCTCTCAACTGCACACTGATAAAGCAATCTATGCTCCCACTCCAGCAAGCTTACGAAGTACAACATTCCATATTAGAATATCTAAAAGCCACTTTTAGCTTTAAAGATAAAACCGTGCATGAGGCATTTTACAAATTTGTAACCGATGCTGAAGATGGCATTTTTAAAGGGCCTTATGTTTCATTGAAATTGCCATTCGTAAAAGCAACCGATGATGAAATAATTCCGTTGCAAATTGCTCCGGGTTTTCCACCTTATGACCATCAGTTTAAGGCATTCAAACGGCTAACTACACAGGATAATCATAAGCCACAATCTACTTTGGTTACAACTGGCACACCATCTGGTAAAACAGAATGTTTTTTGTACCCGATATTAGACCACTGCTATAAAAATATAGATAGAAAGGGCATTAAGGTAATTATTCTTTATCCCATGAATGCCCTGGCAACTGACCAGGCTAAGCGATTGGCCGAAACCATTTGGGAAGATGAAAGAATAAAAGGAAAAATTACTGCGGGCTTATTTATCGGTGAAGGTAAAGACAAGAAAAAGTTTCCAAAAGAAATGGGTGAAAACCACATCATCGAAAACAGGGATACCATTATTGAAAATCCACCTGATATATTACCTACCAACTTCAAAATGTTGGACTATGCCTTATTGCGTAACAATTATCACAACCTTTGGAACTATAATTTAAAAGATCCTTCTTTACTCCAATTCTTGGTATTGGATGAATTGCATACCTATGATGGTGCTCAAGGCACTGATGTAGCAAACCTGATTCGTAGATTAAAATTAAAATTAGGCATTGCCAAAGGGCAGGTTTGTGCAGTGGGCACCTCTGCTACTATTGGTTCTGGTAAAGATTCTCTTCAACTACTCACTGAATATGCCGAAAAAGTATTTGGTGAAGCGTTTGACAAAGAAGCCATCATTACAGAAAACAGGGTATTGGTAAATGATTTTTTTGAATTGCCGGATGACAGATTGGTTTACTGGAAAGCCGCTTAAAAAAAAATGAAACCTACGCCAATTATATAGCCCGGCAGAAACGCTTATGGCAAATGCCAGACAGTTTGGACGAAGTACAGTTAGGAGAAGAACTTAAGAAATTGAAGTTGATGAAAGACTTAATTTCATTAACAAACAGCAATATTGTAAAACTGGATGTATTGCTCAAAAAGTTGGCGGATGTAAATTCTGATTTTAAAAGATTGGCCGAATGGGATGCCGATAATGAATTAAGTCCAAGAGAAGAAGTAATCAATTCTTTATTGGCTTTAATTAGCGAAGCAAGGATTGGCGGCACAAAAAAATTTCCATTCCTTTATTTACAAATTCAAATTTGGATAAGAGAACTTAGTGTCGTTTTAAGATAAATAAATGAGCAGCCAAAATTTACATGGAAAGATAAAGTAGGTGATAAATATGACCCTAAAGCCTTACCATCCTATTACTGTAGAGAGTGCGGTGCAAGTGGCTGGTTAGGCGTAAAAGACGACAATAAGAACCATTTCTTTCACGACCCTAAACAGGTATATGAGTACTTTTTTAGCAACCATAAGAATATTTATTTCATTAATACACCTAACCACAAGCATATTGAAGAGTATGAACCCAACAACCAAATAAACGACTGGATGCATGTGGCTGACATGAGCTTGCATGAAAGAGAAAGTGAACATACCATAAGAATACATGCTGTAAGAAAGTTAAAGGAAACAAAGGCAAGGCATATTTGCCCGGAATGTAATACCGAAAATGCAATGGGTATTATTGGTACAAGGGTTGCAACTTTATCTTCCATAACAGTTAGCCAGGTATTGGCATCCGACCTTGACCCAAGACCTGAAAAATTTCGTAAAATATTAGCCTTCACCAATAGTGTACAGGATGCTGCACATCAGGCTGGTTTTGTAGAAGCAAGAAACTACCGTTTTACATTCAGGGCATCATTGCAAAAAATGATTAATCAAAATCAAGGACCTGTTCGTATTTCAGATTTGCAAAATCAATCTACTGAATATTGGAAGAATCATTCGGATTCAACCGGACAGAATCAGGAAGAAGCGTTTTATTACCGATTTTTCCCGGCAGACTATCATGGTAAGGCAGATATTGATATTGATTACCGAGATGCTGCAAAGAAATTCATTCCTGCTTTCAAAAAAGAATTTGACACCCGGATGCATTGGGAGGTATTGTCTGAGTTTGGTTACAATGCCATGATTGGTAGAACGTTGGAAAAATCAGGTGCTTCGGCTGTAAAATTTGATGAAGAAAAAATCAGGGCAATATTCCCTACTATGCAGGAGTGGCTGAATCAGAACAACCTTGCCATGATTGAGGAAAAAGATTTACTGCCTTTTGTAAATGGTATTTTACACAGAGTAAGAACAAGAGGTGGTATTGACCATGAATATTTAAGTAAGTCCAGAAACGCATCATTGAAACTTTGGGATTTGAATTGGATGAGAGATAACCGACATTTTTTAAATAAAATGTTTCATCCAAGAGCAAGGTTTCCAAGGTTGCTTACCACCAAAGCACATGGCCAAGGTCTTTTAGATTCTACTTATACCAACACAAACAATTGGTACCGGAGTTATTTCCTCAAGTCGTTTCCATTAGCTTCAGGCTACCATGAACTGGTAAATGATTTCTATAAAAAATTAATAGATACATTTACTACCATCGGTTTAATGAATAAGCTTGGTGATGAAGAAATTGAAAATTATGCCATTGAGCCAACCATAATAATGATTGAGAACAAGGTAGCAAATCATGTTTGTGATACCTGCGGTTCTAAATTATTTGTTGCAGCTTCCGATACTATTTCAATACATACAAAATGCCTGGATTATACCTGCACACGAACTTACAGTCGAATTCAGAAGAGCAAACCCAATTATTATCAATTGGTTTATAATCGTAATCTTTCGCCTCGTATTTATGCATCTTAACATACAGGTATTTTAGAAAGAAAGGATAGAGAAAACAAAGAAATTGATTTCAAAGAAAGACCGAAGTACAATTCTTTAAACACCATCGTTGCCAAATCAACCCTAGAAATGGGTATTTACATTGGTACGTTGAATACAGCCATCAATAATTCTGTTCCCCCTTTAACTTCTAATTTCCTACAAAGGGTTGGTCGTGCAGGCCGTACATCAGGTTCAGCACTCATTGCTAATTTTGCTCAAAGCAAGGCACACGATTTATTTTATTATGGCGAGCCAAAAGACATGATGGAAGGAGAAATAGCAACACCGGGTTGCTATCTCGAAGAGAAAGATATTTTGTACCGACACTTTCTTGCCTATTGTTTAGACAATTGGTCTTCCGCTGATCCAAAGAGAAATAGTTTTCCGGGTGTTTTTTGGCGAATGCAATTATTACAAGCTGATTTATCCTCTCCTGATTTTTTAATCAATAGGATTATTTCATTTATTAAGGCGAATGAAAAGCATTTATTGGACCAATTTATTGATTTTTATAAAGACGACTTAAAGGAAGAAAGCAAGGTTTTAGATTATTTAAAATCATACTTGCTAGAAGAAGGATTCTATCTTCGATTGAGAAGTGTATTTTCTAAATTAAAGGAGGAGTATCGATACATTGCTGATAGCATTAAGCAAATTGATGCAGCCATTAAGTTGTTGCCAAACGATGAGGAACAAAGAGAATTAAAAGCAGAGAAAAATGCGCTGAACGGACTTAAGCGATTGCTTGATAAAAGAAGTGTAGTTGAACACTTAACCAATGTAGGCTTATTGCCTAACTATGCTTTCCCTGAAACTGGAGTTACTTTAAATGCCTGGGTAAAATCAAACAAAGCAAAGGCAAGTGATAATATTCCAACAGATAAAAAATTTGAAATTGTAAGATCTTCAAAGTCAGCTATACGAGAGCTTGCCCCTGATAATTACTTCTATTCACAAGGCTTCAAATTTGCCATTTCTGGTTTGAATACTTATGATTGGAAGGATGTTGGTACTTTACTTGTTAAAAGATTTTGTTCTAACTGCGACCATATCGCAGATAAAGTAACATCAACTGAAGCTCATTGCCCTAAATGCGGTGATGCCTCTTGGGCATCGGATAAAAACCAACATGTTTTTGTGAAATTAAGTGGTGTTAAATCTGTAAACTTCCGGGACAAATCGTCATTGGATGATAGTTCAGATGATAGAGATTCCAATATTTACAGCGTTTCAAAACACCTTAAATTCGACAGCAAATCCTTTAAAGGTGCATGGGGTATGAAAGAAATTCCCTTTGGAATTGAGTACGTAAAAAATGTTGATATCATTGAATTAAATCTTGGTCTTTCATCTGCAGTTAATGCCAATAAAATAATAATTAATCAGCATGAAGATATACCACATCATGGCTTTGTTACTTGCAAGCAATGCGGCAAAAGTTCTTCTAAATTCAATCAACGTGATTACAAATTTCATTATGGCTATTGTAAGCATAAAGACAGAGAATATACCGGCATTAAGGATGATGTTTTTGAGGAAGTATTCTTGTTCAGGGAAATTAAAACAGAAGCATTAAAAGTATTGCTTCCAGTGCAGAAATTTGAAAGCGAGGCAACAATTAATATGTTCAAAGCAGGCTTGGAATTGGGTTTAAAAAAATACTACAAAGGAAATCCTCAACATTTAAGCATCATTAATTATTCAGAGCATAATGCAAAAAACAGCCGTTTCGATAAATACCTTGTGTTATACGACAATATACCCGGTGGCACCGGCTATTTAGAGAAAATTTTTAATCATGTAGAATTTACAAAAGTTATTACCAATGCATATCATGCCATAAGGGATTGCAGTTGCAAAGCTTAAGGTAAAGATGGCTGCTATCGCTGCATATACACATACTCCAATCAGTTTATTCAAGATGAACTGAGTAGGGCTAAAGCTGAAATTTTATTCAAGAAAATAGTTGATAAATCAGATGCATGGGAAACCTATACAACGGGCTTGGGGGCATTAACCAGTAATGGCCAAATTGAGGAAAGCGAATTGGAAGATAGATTTATTAGTAGCTTACGTAAACATCTCCAAAATCAGAACCCTCAGGATTTTAAATTTGAAGATTTGCTGTGTTCAACCCGTAAGTGCAACACTTGATTTTAATAAATGTACCTCATTAGCTGATTTGTAACCAAATTTTCTAATGGGTCTGTTGTTAATTAATTTTTCTACGTTTTGACTTCTTTATCTGTCACTAAACTAAAGTCTGTTTTCTTTGGAAAAAACCTTCTTATTACGCCATTTCTATTTTCAATACTGCCTTTATCTTGTGAGGTATATGGTCTTGTAAAGAAGGTATCAATGTTGAGAATTTTGCCAATTTTTT
>JAYUOV010000141.1:0-14185 GCA_043760535.1 Chitinophagaceae bacterium | reverse complement strand
TTAAAAAGAGCAATGCACCAGCTATGGCCGTGGTGTAGCCAGCAGCCTTAATATTTTTCTGTTGTTCAAAATGATTTGCCAAGGCGAAAGTGTCGTTTTTGTATTTGTTTTGCATCTCAAAAATACGTTTTGTGATGGTATAACGATGTTAACTGCTAAACGATTGCATAAATACTGTTAACCCTCTGCCATGCTGACCCATAATGTTTGTAATATTTTATAAAATGGCATTTTATTATACTACCCTGTCAGGCAGTTACAATTGGCTTGTTTTTTGAGCTAATAAGCCAATAACTATTCCCAACCCGTTCTCCCTACATTTGCACCCAATTAATAAAACACCATGGGATTTGATCGTAATACCGTAATCGGTTTTGTATTGCTGGCAATATTGTTTTTTGGTTATTTCATTTACACCAGCAGCAATCAGAAAAAATATGCAGCAGAAAAGAAACATTATGATGATTCTGTAGCTGCACTTACTATTAAAAAAGTAGATTCTGTAAAGCAAACACAAGAAGTAGCCCTTGTAAAAAAAGCTCAGGATTCTACTGCGGCCGGCGATTTTGGCGAAGCCATAAATGGTGCCGAAGAGCTTACAGTAGTGGATAATAATGTGATGAAACTAACTTTTAGCAACAAAGGCGGCTGGCTAAAAATGGTGGAGTTAAAAAAATATAAAGACCCCGATAGCCTGTTGGTAAAAATGGGCGGTGCTACCGGCGATGTGTTTGGCTATGGCATTAATACAGGTGGCGGCACCATCACTACCGATAAATTGTTTTTTAATAAAGCGGTTATTAATAAAACAATGGATGGTTCTCAAACATTGAGTTTCCAGTTGTCTTCTAAAGATGGTAAATCTATAACTCACTCTTTTGTAATAAAGTCGAATGATTACCTATTGGATGCCAATATTAGCCTGTCTGGTGCCGATAAATTGCTTGAAAAGCAGGCTTTAAATATTAACTGGCAGGTAAAAGCAAGGCAGCAACAAAAAGATTTAAGCTACGAGAGAAAACAGCAAAAACTGGTTTGCCGTACCGAAAACGAGTTTGATTACTTTACTGCCATGCAGCCCATTAATCAACAGTTTGATAAGCCTACACAATGGGTAGGCATTAAGCAGCAGTTTTTTAATTCCACATTGCTGGCTAAAAATAATTTTAATTCTGTTACCGCCGATTTAACCATACCTACAGACTCAAGCGCCGAAGTAGGAACCTTGAAAACTACTGCCAGAATACAGGTACCAGCTACCAGTAATACTTCTACCGCTTTACAACTCTATTATGGCCCTAACGAATATAAACTACTAAAAGCCTACGATAACGAGATGCACAATATTGTGGATTTGGGTAGTGGTGTAACGGCTTTTGTAAAATACATCAATAAGGGTTTTGTAATGCCAGTTTATGGATTTTTAGATAAAATGGTGGGAGGCAAAACCGGCTGGGCTATTCTGTTGCTTACCATTATTATCCGGTTGTTAATATCGCCGCTTACATACAAAAGTTACCTAAGCGGTGCTAAAATGAAGTTGTTGCAACCGGAACTAAAAGTACTAAAAGCTAAGCTGGGTGACGATCAGCAGGCATATAGCATGGAGCAGATGAAACTGTTTAAGCAGGCTGGTGTAAATCCTCTAGGTGGCTGTATTCCGGCATTGCTACAGATTCCCATCTTCTTTGCTCTATTTGCATTTTTTAATAGTTATATGGCCTTGCGTGGCGAATCTTTTTTATGGGCTCCAGATTTAAGTATGTACGATTATCCCATCACATTTACCAATATTCCATTGTTAAGTTGGGCATTAGATGGTCACCTAAGTATTTTTTCGCTTATGGCATGTATAACCAGCTTTTTTATATCGCTGTATAGTATGAGTAGTACACCAGATCAGAATAACCCAATGATGAAGTACCTGCCGTATATTTTCCCTTTTGTAATGCTGTTCGTGTTTAACAGTATGCCATCGGCACTTACCTGGTACTACACTGTTTCTAACATTATTACTCTGGCTATACAGTTTGTAATTAATAATTACATTATAGACCACGATAAAATATTGGCACAAATGGCAGTAAATAAAAGTAAGCCAAAAGCTAAATCTAAATGGCAGGAAAAACTGGAAGCCATGCAGGAAAGCCAGAAAAAAGTTCAGGATTTAAAAAACAAAAACAACAAGAGATAAAATACAGTCCCGCCAAATGGTGGGACTTTATTTTTTATAGATAAACATCATTAAGAATCCTATAATACCATCAAAGCCCAATAAAAAAAAGTATTGCTATTCGCCACCCATTCCCTTAACCATCCGTCTTATATTGCAGTATGGTTTTTTATCTGGCCATCTTAACCTTATGAAAAAAAGTATCTCCGTTTTTCTCCTTTCATTTTTATTTATTTCGGTACAGAGCCAGCGTGTTATGGCGGAAGGCACCATCCTGTACAACCTTTCTGTAATAACCACCAGCAAACAGCCAGAAATGGCCGATATTTTTGATGGGGCTACACTAGCCGTTTTTTTTAAAACCAACCAAGCCCTTAGCGAATTAAAAAGTGTATTACTCAACCAAACCATTATTTACGATGGAAAAAATGCGAGTGCCATAATTCTTAAAGAATCTGGCGACCAGAAATTTATCATCAACCTTACGCCAGAAAACTGGATACATTATAACCGTAAGTACGATGGTGTAACTTTTAAATTTACCAACGATACTCAAACTGTAGCTGGTTTTCCCTGCAAACACGCCGTTGGCACTTTAAAGGACGGTACGGAGTTTTCTGTATATTATGCTTCTAACCTTAATCCATCTATTAAAGGTTACGAGTACCAGTTTAAGGGCTTACCCGGTGTAGCACTAGAATACGAGGTACAAAATGGCACTATGAAGGTAAAATACAGTGCAACGAAGGTTACTTTTAGCCCAGTGCCTGCCTTTAAATTTGAAGTGCCAAAGAGCGGATATAGAATTCTTGATTATAAATCGAACTAAAGCTCCACAAAGATTTGAACACAATAGCAAGCTAATTTTTTACATTCCCTACTGGCACGGCTACCGCATTTTTTGTGTTCGATTCTAGGAGTTCTCTATAGCGTTTTACAGCAGTAACAATGTTGGCGGCTACTTCCATCTGCCCCTTTTCACTGTTTAGGTATTCTTCTTCTTCCAAATCGCTGATGAAACCGGTTTCTACCAAAATACTGGGCATGCCCGTTGCCTGTAATACCCATATACCTTTTTCGTTTCGCTGCATTACACCACGGCTTTTACGACCAGCTTTTATAAATTCTTCTTCGCAAAATGTAGCTAGGTTGTAGCTTTTTTTAAAAAAATACTGTGTATAGCGCCCAATTAAAATTTTGTGTTCTATTGAATTTAATTCTGCTTGGTAAGCAGAATCTGTTAACCCCTCCTCTGCTTTACCTTCGGTAGCCTCAACTGCATTTACTTTACTGCCACCCTTATTGGCCGCCCATATATAGGTTTCGGTACCATGTGCTTGCTCTTCATGCGGCAATCTATATTTTGTATAAATGGGCACTTCACGGGTTTTTGTTATTTTTTTCTTCTTTTTTCCTTTACCAGTAAATACATTATAAATTTCGGTACGATAACCGTCTAAACGCCTGCCGTAACGTGGGTTTGCAGAATTTAAGTGGATGCACAAAAACAGGTCACCTTTATTTTCATTGGCAAAATTAGCCCGATATTTAAGTGCTGCATCCTTGCTACGGCTACCTCCGGGCAGTTCGTCCTTTTCTCTAGTCATCAACACTTTTACATTTGGCATTTCTTGCGCCAGTAAGTCTCTAATTTTAAAACTAATGGCCAATGCACATTGTGCCTCTGTACTATATTTACCAATTGCACCAGGGTCGGCACCGCCATGCCCAGGGTCTAGTATAATTGTTTGTAGTGGAGGCCGCTGTGCACTTACATCTGCTATACAAAAAATGATGGCCAGCAACAGGGTAAATTTCATAATAAAGGTACTTTTTAACATCCGTATTTAAGTTTTTAACGATTCAACACTTTAGGGTTTCTCCAATCACGTTACTTTTGAAAACATTTATGAGATTCAACCACCGTAAAAATAGGGCAAAACTACTTGCACAGATGGGGCTTACTTTCTCTTTGCTGCTAATAACGTTGGTATTGGTGGCACAGCCCAATCAAAAAAATAATTTTAAAAAGGCTTTAACAAAAAAAACAGTTGCCAATTCTTTGTTTACTGACACCGTTGTTACAAAAATTCCTTCAGAAAGTATTACACCCGTCTTACCAATATCGTTTAACGATAGTCTTAAAAAAAAGGATTCTACCATTGTGGTGGTAGATAGTTTTACCATTGATAAAATTAGTAAAGACAGCCTAGAATCGCCCATAGATTACGCCGCCGAAGACAGCGGCGTGTTAGATATTCCGGGTAAGAAATTTTACCTGTATGGCAGTGCCAATGCCAAATACACTACAATGGATATTACCGCTGCGGTAATAGAAATAGATAACCAGAAACAGGTGGCAAAAGCTTACGGGGTAAAAGATACAGCAGGCCTTACCATTGGCAACCCCGTTATGAAAGATGGCGAAATGACTTCGGAAAGCGACTCTATGTTTTACAACCTGAAATCGCAAAAAGGACTTACCAAGAAAACGCTGACCAAGCAGGGCGAAATGTTTGTATATGCCGAAACAATTAAGAAAATTTCCGGCGATGAATACTTTGCTTCAAAAGGTAGATTTACCACCTGCAACTTAGATACACCCCACTTTGCCTTTAGAACCAATAAAATGAAACTGGTAAATAATAAGTGGGCTTATAGTGGCCTTACTTACCCCGAAGTAGAAGGCATTCCTATACCCATTGGCATTCCTTTTGGTATTTTTCCGTTAAGCCAGGGTAGGCACAGCGGCTTGCTAGCACCTTCTTTTTCGGCCACGCAAAGTTTTGGTTATGGGCTAGAAGGGCTGGGCTTTTATAAAGTGCTGAACGATTATGTAGATGTTACCTTCCGGGCCAATATTTACAGTTACGGCGGCTACACCTTTAACATAATACCCACTTATAGAAAGCGCTACAGGTATAGTGGCGGCGTAAATTTTACCTACCAGCGTACTAAATTTAACTTTAAAGGGGATCCTGATTTTAGCATTAACAAGACTTACAGCCTTGGCTGGAACCACTCCATGGATTCTAAAGCAAGACCCGGCACCACTTTTGGGGCCAATGTAAATGTAAGCAGTTCCAAATTCAACCAAAATGTGGCCAATAACCCGCAACTTAATGTTGACAACACCCTTACCTCTAGTATTCAATATTCTAAAAGCTGGGAAGAAGGAAAATACAACCTGCAAGTTTCTGGCACCCATAGCCAAAATAATAACCGGCGCCTGTTTAACTTGGGTTTACCCAACATTAACTTTAATGCCACTACTTTTTTCCCATTTAAAAAAGAAGAAAGAATAGGCGAAGAAAAATGGTACGAAAAATTTGGTATCTCTTACAGTGGCCAGTTGCAGAACCAGTTTTCTTTTTACGACACCATTAAATATGGTAAAAACGGCCAAAAATCGTTGCTAAAACACCTGCTCGATACGGCACAATGGGGCGCCACCCATTCTATACCCATTACGTTAAGTCTGCCTTCGATGGGTATTTTTCAGGTATCTCCCGGTATTTCTTTTTCCGAAAGGTGGTTTGGTCAAAAAATTATAAATAGCTGGAATGCCAGCAAAAAAAAGGTAGACACTTTACAAACCCGTGGATTTTTTGCCCAACGCCAGGCAAGTGCATCGCTAGGCATACAAACGGGTATGTTTGGTACATTTAATTTTAAGAAAGGAAACCTGTTAGCCATTCGCCACACCATACGGCCTAATATTAGCCTTAACTATACACCCGACCTTACAAAGAAATTTTACTACGACACACAAGTAGATACTTTAGGTAACAAACTCAGTTTTAACTCCACTACAGGCGGAGTGGGTTTTGCCCCGGGCCCGTTTGGCGGTTTAAGTTTTGGTATTAACCAACAAGTAGAGGCCAAGGTGAAAGATAAAAACGATACTACTGGAAAGGTTACGAAGAAAATTAGACTGGTAGATAATATTACCATCAACAGTGGCTATAATTTTTTTGCACAAGGCGATACATGCCAACTGAGCGATATTTCCATTTACATGGGTACTACCCTATTCGATAAAATAAATATTACTGCCAGCACTTCGTTAATGCCTTATGTGCAAAATAAATTTGGCCAGCGTACCAAGCAATATGCCTGGAATGGAGAACAGTTTAAACTAGGCAATATTAATAATGCCAGCCTTAGTATTAGCACCAGCATACAAAGCAAAAAGAAAGACGATAAAAAGAAGGAAGAAGAAGAAAAACACAAAGAAGATGACTATTACAACCCTGACGAAGATTTTCAACAGCAGGAGTATATAAGAAACCACCCTGCCGAGTTTACCGATTTTGATATTCCATGGAGTGCTAGCATTTCTTTTTCGCTAAACATATCCAAGCAGCCAAAGCCAGACTTTAGTGGCTTTACCTCCATTGCTACAGCCAATCTTAACCTCAGCGGCGATTTTAGCCTATCGCCAAAATGGAAAATTGGAGGTTCTGGTTTTGTAGATGCTCAGAAGCTAAGCATAGAACAGTTTTCGATGTTTGTTAGTAGGGAGATGCATTGCTGGCAACTGTCTATCAACGTTACGCCAGTAGGTTTATTTCCATCTTTCAATATTAATATCAGCCCAAAAAGCGGTATTCTCAGAGATTTAAAAATTAACAGAACAAGGACTTTCCAATCTATTTTATAAAAGTATTACATAAAAACAGCTGCAAAATAGTAGCAGGAACTATAATCATCATGAAATGTCAGTTTCGTAATAGTTGATGTGCCATCTTTACCTTTTAAATACCATTCATTTTTGGTTAAATCGATATACACAGCCGCTTTTTCTGGTGTAATTTCTGAGATAATCTGTAGGTTAACACCCGTTCTTACTTTGAGGGGAAAGGCGTAATAAAAATCCAGTAGGGAGGTATATTAAAATGAATACTTACCATTTTGCGGTGTTTCATCATTTAACTTTACGTACAACCATTTACTTTTTACAAATACCCATTTTGTAAAAGCACAAATAGCAAAAAACGAATAGGCTATTCAATACCTATATAAAGTGTTACGGTTATTTTTTTAGCTGTAGTATTATTAACTGTAAGACGGTGATTGCCTGCTTTTTTAACCGTAAATACATAGGGTGCTTTTGGGGCTGCTGTCAATGTAATATCCTGCATTCCCGGTTCTGTTAAAAAGCCCTTCACATCGCTGTCTTTAAAGTCGTAGCCGATTGTAAAATCAATTTTTTGACCTTTCATAGCATTGATATTAAAATCTATAGCACTTTTTGGGGCAATTGTGCGGGTTAAAGCAGCGGAACTCTCACCTCTGGCAAAACGGACTGTTTCTTTAGCGTTGGTTACTATTTGTGTACTAGGCTTTGGGGGAGAAACGGCTTTTTTGGGATTTTCGAGACTAATTGAAATACGGAAACTTGTAGCTTTATTTGTGTTGTTGGTTACTGTAAAAATATAGTCTTTTGTAACTTCTATCGTAGTTTCATAGCTCCCTTCGCTACCGGGTTCTATTATGGTGGCCTTGCCTAAATCTACAGTACCTTCTTGCGTATCGTCAATAAAATTCAAGAGAAGCAACTGCCCTTTTTTAGCAGAGAAAACAAAGTCCTTTGATCCATTTGCTTTTACTTTTTGTTCCCAAACGAGGGAATTGGAGCCTGCTTTGGCAAAGTCTATTCGCTCCGGTTTTTGAGCAAATACAACGCAACTGGATAAAAGTACACAAGCAATGGCAACTATTTTAGTCATCACAATTTTCATTATTTTAAATTTTTTTGAATAAAAGCTTCAATTCGCTTCCAGGTAAGAAAAATACTTGCCGCACTAAGTTTCGGACTGATGAGGTATGCACCGTTAATTATATCCTCAGGTATACCATGTAAAGTTGAAGCATTATTGTTCAGTTCCTTACTAACCCTCGCAATTACCACTATATATTGAAGCTCTTCCATCGGCCCATACTATTTTAATATCGCCTCCGGTTTCCATTAAGTTTAGTGGTAATCCATCGGGCAATATGCCTTTGAACGTAAAACTACCATCGGCATTAAAAACCAGGCCTTTTGCCACGATGACAGGCTTAGCCTCTGAAGAACTAAAATAATGAATCTCATAGCCAACTGGCGGCTTACCGTTTTCCAATATTATTTTTCCTTCTGCGTTTATTTCGTTGCCTTTCAGGCAGCCCCCTGCAACTACCTGAATGGAACCCAATACAGCTTGTTCACTTTCTGAGGCTACTTTTTCGGTTGGTACTTCAGCCGCTTTATCTGTTGGTGTAGTGGTGCTTGTATTTTTGGGTGCTTCTTTACAAGCAAAAAAAGACGTGAGCACAAGGCAGATGAGTGTTACTTTTTTCATTTTTAATAATTTTTAAAAGCTTTTTTGAGGTTTTTGGCATGAATTAAATTGACTACTTTAATTTAATACTGAAGGGTATTTTTATTCACAACTAATTTTAGAAATAAGCCATTTACCGTTTTCTTTAACCAATTCTATTTTGCTTGATTCAACTGTAGCTTTTGCCTGGTTTGTACCAAATCCTTCTGCCTTAATTACACCCGTTGTGTAGGCTTTCATGTCCCAATCTTGTCCACAGAAAACCCTATCAGCATCAAAACCTGTTAGTGGGCCGTCACTACCGTTTTCTTTGTTTTTTGCCCAATCGGCTTCATTCCCTTTCAAATACGCCATATCGTTGTCAATGTAGGCTTTGCTGATAAAGCCGCTTTTCATCATTTCGGCATGATAAATAGCCAATTTGGGCATGTCCAATTTTGCGACTTTACCGCTGGCGTCTAAGTAATTAACGGTTCTTTTTTCATCATTTTGAAAGGCATCATACTCTTTGTAAAAATTGTGTATAACATCTGTGATAGCAGCCATATCAGCAGCATCTAATGCGCCTCCTTTTTGGGTAGGTTCTGCTGTAGTTGTTGCCGGTGCTTGTGCGGTGTTTTTAGGTGCTTCATTACAAGCAAAAAGTGAAGTAAGAACAAGGCAGATGAACGTTGATTTTTTCATTTAAAAAGTTTGTTTAAAAGGTTGGGATTTTTTTGTTTTGATTAATTGTTAGCATTCGTATTTAGGCTGAGGATACTTTTAGAAGCTGCTCATTTTGAAATTTTCCACTTTCCGGCTTTACCATCTATTACGTAAGTACAAACACCAGTACCAATATCACCAGTAATTTTTAGTGCCTTGTTTTGATATAACCCTTCGATGGTAAAATTATTAGACCTGCCAGACCATGTGAACTTACCCGAGTCATTTGAACTACTTCCCTCATATAGAACTGTACCTCCTGCCTGAAAAGTAAGTTTCATAAAATTTGAAGTGGCATCGCTTTCTTTTAAATACCATGCATTTCTGGTTAAATCAATACACACACTGGCATTTTCGACAGTAATTTCCGAAATAGTTTGGCGATTTGTAACTGTTCTTACTTTAAGCGGAAAGGCAAACGTAAGATCCACAGGAGAGGTGTACTTAAATGAATACTTACCGTTTTGTGGTGTTTTATCATTTACCTTAACATCCACCCACTTACTTTTTACAAATACCTGAGTTGTAAAAGCACAGATAGCAAAATCTGAAACAGGGAATGTTATGGTTCCGTTACCTTCAATTACTGTATTTGTTGCACAAACACTTTCGAGCTTGTTAGTAAATTGGGCATTAAGTTTTAGAGACAGTAACGACGTCAATAAAAGTGTTGAGCAGGTAATCTTTTTCATGAAAGTTTTTTATATTGATTTGAGATTCAACGATTGATTAAAAATATACAAGCCAAGGAAAGGAGTAGAATATAAGGGACGAGATGTATCAATAATGGGTCGGATGGTGCGTATGGTGAAACGAACAAGGAAGTCTCGGCGTAAATTGACAAAAGTTATTTTTTCCTTTTTTTTGCTTCGTCAATGGCTTCCTGTGTAATAGTTATTATTTCCGAACGGCTGCCACCTATAATTTCATCACCAAACTCTGGAGTTATATCATTCGGTATACTGTCTTTGGTTACAAGCAATTCAATAAGTTGTTCTTTTAATTCTTCAGATGTTATATTAATGCCACCGTTAAGCGAAAGGTGCCCGGTATTGGAGAGAAAAATAAATGGTGGGTTATCGCCACAATCACTTGCGCCCAATCCTTCCGGAAAAATTGATTTTGATACATTGTACACGGACGGCCAGCAAACAAAGGGAATATCTGTTGCCCCCACTGAAATACCTTTTACTTTCCAGGTTCCGTTTTCTTTTTTTAATAACCCAAATACGCCGTCACTAAACGAACCGCCAATATTAGCTTGTTCATCAAATGGCGTTCCCTTAAAATCCATTTTACTGCCATCTTTCTTTAGTATGGTAGCAGACACAAATGCGGTATTACTATCCGCCTTAAAAAAGGTAGATTTTAACGATACAGGTATTGTCAGCTCTTTTTCAACCAATACTTGTACCAAGGCTAATGCAGCACCATCTTTAAGGGTGTCTTCCAGCACCTTTGTAGCTGGTGTGTTTTCTTTTTGGCTATTTTCATTTTTACATGCTTGCGAAAAAATAAACAAGGCAAGCATTAGCATTGGATACATCAATCCCTTTTTCATTGTATAGATTTTAATTTTAAAAAACTGGGAACATTTTAGTATTAATACCAAATTATTCATCCTGATGAGGGTTTATATACTACTCAATTAAATATTTACTGTTGGTAAAGCAAATTCGGATCTGTTGGATAATTTGCTACCCTGTCTTTACTTTCTTTGATTTGTGCTTCCGTACGTGCAACTTTCCATATACGTATCCTTCCAACATCCCCATCGGTAAACTCGCCTTTTACCCCATTATTTAAATACGCACCTACCACAGGAACAACACCTGATAATTTGGGTAACTTAACATTGGCAGCATTCCGCTCCGATACCAAAGCACCATCCACATAAGATTTGAATTTGTCGTTTGCTTGCCAGGTCATAGCTACATGATGCCACTTTGCATCATTCACATCAACTCCTTTGGTGCTGTTGTTGATTTTAACGCCACCAGCTATACTTCCATCTGTAGAAATAATATGCACTGGATCTTTTGTGTCTCCCCAACCCGCAACAATAAATTCACTACCATTTTGTATCCGAACTGTTGACTGGATATTTTTGCCCTTAAACCAATATTCGATTGTTACGGCATTGCCTTCACTAATATCATCGGAGACTTTCACAGGTAAATCCAAGGTAATTGGGGTAGGTGAAAGTGTCATAAATCTAACAGGTGTAACAGAAACGGGCGGCTGTGCTACTGCAGGTTGAGATGTAATTGAAACTGTTCCAGAATTTATCCCTTGGTATACCAAAGTTGGACTCGACGGATAATCAGTAAACTGACTCATACTTGCTTTGATTGCTGCTAAAGGTTGGGCAACATTCCAGATGCGAACCCGGCCAATTTGGCCGTCGGCAAATTCAACCTTAACCCCGTTATTATCGTAGGCCCCAACGGTAGGGACAACATTTATCAGATTAGGCAAAGCAACATTGGCAGAGGCTCTTTGTTCTACTAATTTTCCATCCACAAACGATCTAAAACCATCTGGTTTGTTTTGTTCCCATACCATTGCTATATGATGCCAATTGTCGTCTATTACATGGGTTTGATCATTATTGATTTTAACACCGCTTAAAAATCCGCCATCGCTTGAAATGACATGTGTCGGCTTAAGGTTATTATTGCCATATCCGGCTATAATAAAATCATTGCCGTTTTGAATACGAACAGCCGACTGAAGATTTTTGCCACGAAACCAGTATTCGATAGTAATTGCATTTTTTCCGCTTACGCCCAGGGAGACTGTTCGAGGTAAATTAACAACATTTGTAGTTCCATTAAATGTCATTGGGGTGGCTGGTATAGCCGGAGGATTTACTAAGTTGAAATTTGATGGAGAAAGAATTGAACTATTCTGATATAAAAGGTTCGCACTTGCCGGATAATCTTCATCCTGATTCCTGCTTTCGTTGATTTCTGTTTCTGTTCGGGCAATTTTCCAAATGCGAATTCTGCCAATTTGGCCTCTGGTAAAATCTTGCAACTTTCCATTAACATTTGCAGCCCCTACAGTAGGAACAAAAGCTCTCAAATCCGGCAGCGGTACGTTAGCTGAAGCTCTCTGATCTACTACAACACCATCAACATACGATTTGAAGCCGTTGGGTTTGCCTTGTTCCCAGGTCATGGCTATATGATGCGAATTACCGTCGTAAATATTACTGGTAGGAGTATTAATTTTAAGGCCATAATATGTAAAGGCGTTAACACTAGGATTTGCCACCATTTCGTTTGAAAGAATATGCATAGGATTGGCAGGCGTAAAACCTGAAACGATAAGAAAACTAGGTTGGTTTCCGCTACCCGGTTGATCGCTTCTTAAACTAATCGCATTTTGCAGGCTTGTACCTTGAAACCAGTATTCAATCGTTATTGCTTTGCTTCCGTTAAAGCCGGTAGCAACGGATAACGGCAAGTTGTAATAATCAGAAGTTCCATTGAATGTTCTTGCATTTAGAGGTGGATGTTGTACAAAAGCATTTACACCTAATAAAAACATTATTGAAGCAAATAGAGAGGTATTTGCAGTTTGTTTTGATATTTTTTTTCATTTTAATAATTTTTATTTTTAGGTTTATCTATTCTGCATTAAACCCTATTGTAAGAGTATAAGTAAGAACTGAATTAGTTGTGTTTACAATAAGAATGCGTTTGCTACTTTTCAAATTATGCAGGTTAGCTTTTTAATACACATTAATTCCCATTTCCTTGGTACAACATATTCGGTGTATTGGCCGGTAAATCTTTATCTCTATTGGCTTTAATTTCATCATCTGTACGGGCTGCTTTCCAAATGCGTACACGGGCTAGTTGTCCTTTAGTAAATTCAGACCTAGCATTACCATTGATATATGCGCCCAAAACTGGTGTTACCCCTATTAAATTGGGTAGGTTATTAATCCCGGAAGTCCGTTTGGCAACAAGAAGCCCGTCCAGATAAGATTTGAAGCCATCCGTTTTATTTATTTCCCATGTCATAGCTATATGATGCCATTGATTGTCATGCACATTTATACCATTCAATGCGTTTATATTTACCCCGTTTAAACCGCCATCGGTGGAAATGATATGCATGGGTGTTCCACCCCAACCTGCCACAATATATCCTGAGCTACCTTGCAAACGAACAGCCGATTGCAGGTTGGTACCTTTGAACCAATACTCAATTGTTACTGCTCTACCGTTGCTCAATCCTGTTGCAATTGATGTATTTAAAGAAACAAATTCAGAACTGCCGTTGAAGTTTCTTCCTGTTTTTGGTGTATCACAAAGAGGTCGGGTCATGACCTTAGTAAATTGATCAGTAATTGTTAATCCTGCGACTTGATTAGGAATGCAGCCAATAGAGTAGTCCATAAACAACGTGGTCAACGATGCGGGCAGCTGCGGTAAGCTAGACAAATCATTATTTCTAAAACAAGACAACCCTTTTAAAGTTGCGGGTAGCGGCGGTAAGTTCTTCAATTTATTGTTATTGCAATACAACATTATCAAAGATGCGGGTAGCGGCGGTAATTCCTTCAATTGATTCCAATTACAAATCAAGGTGGTTAACGATCCGAACAGCCTTGGTAAGCCCGTCAATTTATTTCCGCTGCAATTCAACGTGACTAATAATCCAGACAACTCTGGTAAGCTCGTCAATTGATTGTCAACACAATCCAACTCCTTCAAATATTCGTTCAGCTTTGGTAAGCTTTTCAATTGATTTCCGCTGCAATTCAGCGTGGCCAAAAATTCGGGCAGCGGCGGCAAGCTCTTCAATTGATTTTTGTTACAAGACAATTCTTTCAACCATGTAAAACCGCCAATACCTGTTAAATTATCAATGTTTTTTGACGATACATCCAAGCTCTTCAACGTTTTAGCAGCCGGCTGCAAGACGTTTCCTTTGATGCAAGTGGGACAAACCGAAGCAATTGCCGCAG
>JAYUOV010000140.1:0-14188 GCA_043760535.1 Chitinophagaceae bacterium | reverse complement strand
GGCTAAAGTTAAATTGTTCGCCCATGGTAAAAAAAAAGGCGTCGAAACGATTACAACCTGTAAACCCTATTACTTTTTTATCCGTTTCATTAAAACTTAATTCGGGCATTGATTTAGCTTCCATCTGGCTAAAGTCTTTTTCAGAACTTGACTCTAGTTTCCATTTGCCATTAATGGTAAACATTTTCATGCCTGGGGTGCTGGGAATTACTGGCTTGCTAAAGGGTTTTTCGGTAACAACAGAAGGCGCTACTTTGAGGTTTGCATCGATAGTAGTTGTTACAATTGGTATTTTTTTGGAAGGCGAACAAGCCAATAATAAAATAGCTGCCATTACTATGCTAAAAAATGTTTTCATACCTTAGTTGGTTAATTTTGGCTGCGAAGTTCCATAACACAGGGTTATAAACCCGATTTACAAAATAAAAAATCGTTTTCTGTATCAGAAAAAGCAAAGCGAATTATTTTATAATCTACTTCTCCATTTATTTCTATTATTTTTCAACCCATATTACTAATGTTATGAAAAAAATTATACCCTGTATTTTAATTGCTGCCATTGCACTTTCGGGTTGCAAAGGCGGCAGCAAAAAATCAATGAAAGGCGATGAAACAGTAGATGCTGCGGATTTTGTTTCGTTTTTTAAAAATATCTCTCTTCCCATCACTTTATCCGATTCATTATTCATTAAAAAACCTGCCGACAGTACGCTTATAGAAAGTTCGGTTTTTAACCAGTTTGTTAGCGATACCATATTTAAAAATGAATTTGGCAAAGTACTACCCAAGGTATATGCCATAGGCAAATTTAGCAATGGAGAGGAAGAAACTTACCTACTGCTGCGTGCAACAGCCTCGGGCAAACAGATGGCTTATGCAGTAACTATAAATAAAAAAAATCAATTTATGGCTGCCATGCCGGTGCTATCCACTGCCAAACCAAAAGGCACTGAAACAATGATTATTGATGCGAAATATAATTTTACACACAGTACCAATACGAGGCTTTCTGATGGATCTGTAAATACTTTAAGCAAAGTGTATGCTTATAATAATGCAGGTATTTTTATGGTAATACTTACCGATGGTGTACCCGCCGGAACAGACTTGCCGATTATAGACCCCAACGATACACTGAGCCGCAAAGGCCGGTTTTCAGGTAATTATGCTAAAGACAAACGCAACATCCTGAACATACGCGATGCAGCCACTGCCCAACAATTCAAATTTTTTATACATATTGAAAAGAAAGATGGCCGTTTTTGCGATGGCGAATTAAAAGGTGAGGCCAGAATGGTTGGCAGCGATTCTGCCACCTACACCGCCAATGGAGACCCATGTACACTTGGGTTTAAATTTGGCGGCGGCAGCATCCGCATAACCGAATCCAACTGTGGCAACCGGCGGGGCGCAGAGTGCAGTTTTGATGGCCTTTTTAGAAAACAAAAAGAACCAGTGAAATCGAAAGAAAAAAAGCCTGTTGTGAAGAAGAAATAGGGGTTGGTTGATTGGTTGATTGGTTTACTTGTTTACTTGTTTACTTGTTCACTTGTTCACTTGTTCACTTGTTTACCAGTTGATAGGTTCATTAGTAAATGATTTCTAATAAAAAACAGACATCGGATTCTTAGTATGAAATAACGAAAAGATTCAGCTAACCCTTAACCACTAATCAACTAATCAACCAATCAACCATTCAACCAATCAACCAATCAACCAAAATGACCATTCCAAACCATCCGTTCGAAACCATTAATTGGAATATTATACCCAAAGAAACACATAACGGCGATAGCGGTTCAGCCTTTTGGCAGGTGATGCATATTGGAAATATTCGGGTACGAATGGTGGAATATACCCCTGCTTACGTGGCCGACCATTGGTGTAGCAAAGGCCATGTTATTTTTTGTATAGAAGGCGAAATGGAAACCACCCTGCAAGATGGCCGTAAGTACCTACTACAGAAAGGCATGACCTATCATGTAGGCGATGGTAACGAAGCCCACCGCACCCAAAGCAAAGAAGGCTGCAAAATTTTTATTGTAGATTAAAATCGGCTGCATTTTATTAATGACTTATTGACTAATAGGTAAATGACCAATCACCATTATTCGATTCGTTTTCAAACGATACTTGTTTAATCCGTTTCCCCTAATTTCGACACTCAAAATTAAAAACATACGATAGCTTATGTCTTTTCAAAATTTCAGTGTACCCTACCAAATCAACGAAAGTTACACGAAAAAAGTTGCTTATTTCAGTATGGAATTTGCAGTTCATCAGCCTTTAAAAATTTATAGTGGCGGCCTTGGTTATTTATCCGGCAGCCACATGCGTAGTGCTTACGAATTACGCCAAAACCTTGTAGGCGTAGGCATTCTATGGAAATATGGCTACTACGACCAGGCCCGCAACCAGGATCAAACATTGCAAGTGCAGTGGAACGAAAAAATCTACAATTTTTTAGAAGATACGGGTATAAAATTTCAAATACCCATACACGAACATCCTGTATGGGTAAAGGCCTATTACCTTAACCCTTCTACATTTAATACGGCTCCGATGTTTTTGCTGAGCACAGATTTGCCGGAAAATGATTACGTATCGCAAACCATTTGCCATCGTTTATACGATGCCAATGTAGCCACCAAAGTGGCACAATTTATATTACTCGGTGTAGGCGGTGCCAAACTGATGGATGAAATCGGTTTCAATCCCGATGTTTATCATCTTAACGAAGCCCATGCTATTAGCAGTGCCTTTTACTTGCTTAAAAAATTTGGTAACCTGGATGAAGTTAAAAAGCGCCTAGTATTTACCACCCATACACCCGAAGAAGCCGGTAACGAAAAACACGACATTTACCTCTGCCACAAAATGAGCTATTTCTGCGGCATACCCTTGCAAAAAGTAAGGGAACTTACCGGCCTTCACGACGATCAGTTTAACCACTCACTGGTAGCCCTTCGTTTTGCCAGGATTGCCAATGGCGTAAGCCGACTACACGGAGAAGTAAGCCGAAAAATGTGGAGCCACTACGAAGGTATTTGCGAAATAAAAAGCATTACCAATGCCCAAAACTGGCATTATTGGGCCGATAAACAACTCTACCGCTTTATGGAATCCGCCGATGATCACAGCTTCGACGATCGAAAATCATACCTAAAGAAAAGAGCTTTTGATATTGTAGCCGACCAAACCGGAAAACTGTTTGACCCGAACGTGTTAACCATCGTTTGGGCACGCCGCTTTGCCGGTTACAAACGTGCCGAATTATTAACCCGTGATTTAAAACGCTTTGAGGCTTTGCTGAGCAATGCCAAATATCCGGTACAGATTATTTGGGCCGGAAAGCCCTACCCTGTTGACTATCCTGCCATCAGCGACTTTAACCATCTGGTGCATTTAAGTAAAGGTTATAAAAATGTGGCCGTTTGTATTGGCTACGAATTGGCTTTGAGCAAACGCCTGAAACAAGCCTCTGACATATGGCTCAATAACCCACGTGTACCCCGCGAAGCAAGTGGAACAAGCGGTATGACCGCAGCTATGAACGGTGCTGTAAACTTTAGTACTAACGATGGCTGGATCTGCGAATTTATTAACAGCGGCAACAATGGATTTTTGGTACCGCCTGTAGATTATGAAAGCATGCACGTACAGCAGCAAGACGAGTACGACCTAAACCAACTTTACGAAATACTGGAAAAACAAATACTGCCATTGTATTACGATCATCAGGATACCTGGAGGCAGGTAGTTAAGAACGGTATGAGGGATGTTCGTTACCAGTTTGACAGTAACAGGATGGCTGCGGAATACTACGAGATTATGTATAAATAAAAGCCTACTCCGCCCTGCACATTTGGGCACAACAAGACAAGTATTTTAATTAGCCCCCGGCATTAGTTGGGGGCTTATTTATTGCAGATATTCTTACCGAAAAGTTCATTATACTATTTCGGTATCGCTGCATACCAAAAGAAATGGCTTCTTTGTATAATTCAGATTTACCTTTTAATACTTTATCTTGATAGTATCAGAACTCCTTACCCCTCGCAATTTAGATTGCGTAGTTTTTATTTTTTTTTAACCAAGCGAAAGCCGAACCCTGATGGAGCGACATTGGCGACGCTCCGTTCAAATGATTGCTACTATTCGGCTTTTTAGACTGCGAAGAAAAGGCGGTTTCAGCTTAAAGGGTAAGGAGTTCTGAGTATAGGTAACAGCTAAATTTTCGTATCGTTTTTTATAGCTTTATTACAAATGAAACAACCATGAACAACCGATTTTTAAACCAAGCAGTATTACTTACCTGTTTTTGTTTTGGATCATTGAACAATGCCAAAGCCCAAAGAACCAACATAGGAGAAATATTAAATGATCCGGGTAATAATTACTTCGAAATTTCCAAAAAAGCAGATGCATATTTTGCACAATATGGCAAAGATGGAACCGGCTGGAAAGAGTACAATCGATGGAAGTTTATGGTAAAAAACAATATCAACAAAGATGGCTCTATACCCGATTTTGTAAATAACAACCAGCAGGCTTTAGACAATTTTAAAGAAAAAAAAATGACCCTTCAGGTTGTGTACGGCATAATGGTAAAATAAATAAGTTCTGGAAACACTTTACTAACTAAAGCTTCTTCGCTACCGGGCTGTATAAATCTATCCCATGTACAAGCCTGCTCTACTGAACGTAATCGTTTTGGTGCTGTTTTACTACAGTCTTCTGGAGTCACCCGCTAAAAAAAATCATGATATTAAGTACCCTTAACCCAGGTTGCCTGCAACTATTTTTATGAATCGCCCACAGACTAACAGAATAGGCTATAATTTTGATGCAACAATCTCATTACAAAAAATCGACGACTACGTTTGAAGTATTTATTTTCAGTTATTGCTTTTATTTTATTGTATTGGCAGCAGGCAGAGGGGCAATTTTTAAAGAAACCTGTTGACTGGGTTCGCTATCATTCTATTGTGGATACCACAACCCCTGGACAGCCGAGCTTTCGGCTATACCCTACCCTTGCATATTCGCCGGAAACAGACATCGAAGTTGGCTTCTCTATGGTGTATCTTTTTCAGGCTAAAAAGGACACCCTTAACCGCATCAGCGAACTCAATTCTTTTACATTTATCACTTTGCAAAGCCAGTATGGCCTTTGGCTGGATAACGCCATTTACGGCAATCAGGACAAATGGTTTGTACTTGGCCGAACCCGTTTTCAAAAATTTCCACTTCTGTACTATGGCATTGGGCCAGCCACTAATAAGCAATATCCTGCAACCATAGATGCTACCTCATTTGTTTTCCGCCAGCGGGTGCTTCGCAAAGTAATTCCCAATTTATTTATTGGCCCAGAAGTAGATTATCAGAACATCTTTAACACAAGCATAAAACACGACAAAGACGACCAGATAAAAGAAGTGCCTTTAGGCAGTGAAGGCTCTTCCAATATAGGTTTGGGGGCTGCTATAGTGTACGATAACAGGCACAATGTGCTAAATGTACGCAAAGGATATTTTGCTGAATTGGGCTTTCTTCATTATTCTGATAAAGTTGGTAGCAAGTATCGGTTTACCGGCGTCAATACAGATATTCGAGCCTATTATACGGTTAACAAAAGGAATGTACTTGCCTGGCAGGTAACGGGGAACTTTTTTAGTGGCAACACTCCTTTTAACCAAATGGCGCTGATAGGTGGCGAAACGATTATGCGTGGTTATTATTTTGGCCGCTTCCGCGATAAAAATATGATTGCTGCACAAACAGAGTATAGGCTATTGCCGCTATCATTTAGCAAAAGGATTGGTGCTGCTGTGTTTGCAAGTGCTGCGGTGCTTGGCCCAACTATAGATAACCTACAAGTTAGTAACGTAAAATTATCGGCAGGTGCAGGCCTTCGTTACTTGCTATTTCCCAAAAAAGATATTTATGTACGGTTAGATTTAGGCGTAACAAGGGAAGGTTTGGGTTTTTACTTTTATACCGGCGAATCTTTTTAAGCAACATTGTATAAAAGGATGGAGTAGCACTGAATACTATTTGTTCAGTGCTCTCTTTTACATATCGATGCAAGTAATCCTTTGGCGTTTATTGCTTGTGGTAACACTCGTTTACATACAATACAAGTAACTTGCAGCGCCTTACACAAACATTTTAACACTCCAAACCTTTTTGTAAATGACTTATTTTTCTAAACAAGTAGAAGTGCGTTGGAGCGATCTGGATCCCAACTTTCACCTTCGTCATTCTGTCTATTACGATTTTGGGGCTTTTATCAGAACCTGTTTTTTGGTAGAAATAGGCCTTACACCACAGATTTTTAAACAGCAGCAGTTTAGCCCTATCGTTTTTAGAGAAGAATGTGTGTTTAAAAAAGAAATACAATTTGGAGATAAAATTGTGGTGAATGCTTCGCTGCTAAAGGCCCGTGCCGATTACAGCCGGTTTTCCATCATCCACGAAATATGGAAAAACGACGATACCCTCGCTGCCATTCTTACCATCGACGGAGCATGGATGGATACCGCCAAAAGAAAACTGTACGAGCCGCAACAGTTTTTGATAGACGCCTTTAACAAAGTACCCAAGCATGAAGGCTTTGTGTTTGATGAAAAACCAACAAAGCCCTGAAAAGGCGTAATAAATAACGGGCAATAAAGGCTAAATAGAATTACCACACCAGAACGGAGCGTCGCCAATGTGGCCTCATAGTAGCACAATCGCTGGTTACAAAAGAGAAAAATCATTACAGTTAAATGTCCAATTGGCTATTGACCTAATGACCATCATAAATCATACATCATAAAACAAATATCTTGCATTACGTTTCAGTACAAAACCTTACCAAATCTTACGGCGTAACGCCGCTGTTTTCCAATATTTCTTTCGAGATAAATGAAGGCGAAAAAATAGCCCTGATAGCCCGGAATGGTACCGGAAAAAGTACGTTGCTACGCATATTAGCCGGTAAAGAAACACCCGACGAGGGCAAATGCTGGATCCATAAAGATGTGAATGTGGTACTGTTTGAACAGGATCCGCAGTTTAAAGAAGGCAAGAGTATTGCCGAAAATATTTTTGAACACGACCACCCGGTGCTTAATGCCATACGGGATTACGAAATGGTAAATGAAGGCGAAGATGCCGAAGCCATTACCGAAGCGCTGCACAAAATGGACGAACTGGGTGCCTGGGATTTTGATGCCAAGGTGAAACAGATTCTTACCAAACTAAACATCCACCACCTGGATCAAAAAGTGGGCAGCCTAAGCGGTGGACAGCGTAAAAGGGTGGCACTTGCCAAAACACTCATTGACATAGGTTTTGAAAACAGCCACGCCCTGCTGATAATGGATGAACCCACCAACCACCTAGATGTGGAGATGATTGAGTGGCTCGAAAATTACTTAAATGGCGAATATGTAACCTTGCTGATGGTAACCCACGACCGCTACTTTCTGGATGCTGTTAGCGAAGAAATATGGGAGATGGAACGTGAAAAAATTTATACCTACACCGGCGACTATGCCAATTATCTGGAGAAAAAAGCAGCAAGGATTGATAGCGAACTAAGCAGCATTGACAAAGCCAAAAATGAGTTTAGAAAAGAGCTGGCCTGGATGCGCAAACAGCCCAAGGCAAGAACTACAAAAAGCAAAAGCCGGCAGGACAATTTTTACGAAGTAGAAAAAAGAGCCAAGCAAAAATTAGTGGACGACCAGATGCAGTTGCAGATGAAAATGAACCGGATTGGTGGCAAAGTAATAGAGGCTAAAAAAGTGTACAAAGCCTTTGGTAGCCTCCAAATTTTAAAAGGCTTTGATTATACTTTTAGTAAAGGCGAACGCATTGGTATTGTGGGTAAAAACGGGGTAGGAAAATCTACCTTCCTCGATATTCTACAAGGCCTTGCCGAACCCGATAGCGGCAAAATAAATATTGGCGATACAGTGGTGTTTGGCTACTATAACCAGAGTGGGCTTGAGTTTAAGCATGACATGCGGGTAATAGAATACGTAAAAACATTTGCCGAAACTTTTCCGCTGGCAGATGGCGGGGTATTAACAGCCGCTAAATTCTTAGAGTTGTTTTTGTTTATGGGCGATAAGCAGTACACCTTTTTATCATCGCTTAGCGGTGGTGAAAAACGGCGGCTACAACTGCTTACTTTACTCTTTAAAAATCCCAACTTTTTAATACTGGATGAACCTACCAACGACCTGGATTTACCAACGTTGGGTGTGTTGGAAAACTTCCTGATGAATTATCAGGGCTGTGTGCTGATTGTAAGCCACGACCGGTATTTTATGGATAAACTGGTGGACCATCTTTTTGTATTTGATGGCGATGGCATTGTAAGAGATTTCCCCGGAAATTATACCCAATACCGCATAGAAGAAGATGCCAAAGAGAAAGACGACAAACCCAAACTTACCCGCAGCGACCTTACCGGCGGCAGCAATATTGGTGCCGAAGATGTAACAGCAAAAGCCATTGCGGCCGCACCCGAAACACCAAAGAAAAAATTCTCATTTAAAGAAAAAAGAGAATTTGAAATGCTGGAAAAAGAAATGCCGGCATTGGAAAAAGAGAAAGCCGCCATCAGCGAAAAAATGAATAATGGCATCACCAATTACGATGAGCTGCAAGCTATGGCAAACCGCATAGCCGAGATAGGCAAGCTGATGGAAGAAAAAGAAATGCGGTGGCTGGAGTTGAGTGAGTATGTTAGTTGATTGGTTCATTGGTTGATTCGTTCATTGGTTCGTTCGTTCATTGGTTCATCGTTCGGGTTGTACGGTTTGTAGAGACGCCATGCTGGCGTCTTACTCTTGCCGATAAAAATCTTACAGAATACATCGTGCCTCCTAAAATTTCAATGCCCAACACGCAACAAAAAATTATGCTTTATGATCATCACTTCAATAACAACTGATAAAGAATATCAAATCGCTATGTAAAGGCTTGAAATAATTTTTGATGCAAAAGCAAGCTCAACTGAAGACGATAAACTTAATAAGTTAGGCACATTGATTGACGAATATGAAAAGAAGGTCTTTCCAGAATTCTCTGCACCCAAAGAGTAAATCCTTTTAGCCCAACAATCATTATTTTCGCAATCCCCAACAACAAAAAAATGACCGAAGAAAAGAGCCTTAATTTTTTAGAAGAAATAGTAGAATCAGACCTGGCAAGCGGAAAATATGCAAGCATCCTAACCCGTTTTCCGCCGGAGCCTAACGGGTATTTACATATAGGCCATGCCAAAAGCATTTGTTTAAATTTTGGCCTGGCCAAAAAATATGGTGGCAAAACCAACCTGCGTTTCGACGATACCAACCCTGTGACTGAAGACACAGAATATGTGGACAGCATCAAAAAAGATATTGCCTGGCTTGGCTTTAACTGGGCGCAGGAACTGTATGCCTCCGATTACTTTGAGCAACTATACCAATTTGCCATTACCCTTATTGGTAAAGGATTAGCGTATGTAGACGATAGCACAGCCGAAGAAATAGCTAAACAAAAGGGCAGCCCCACAGTAGCCGGAACCCCTACCCCAAACCGCAGCCGCAGCATAGAAGAAAACCTGCAATTATTTGCAGATATGCGGGCCGGAAAATACAAGGATGGCGAAATGGTACTCCGTGCCAAAGGCGAACTCTCCTCTCCTAACATGCACCTTCGTGACCCGCTGATGTACCGCATTAAACACGCCCATCACCACCGCACCGGCAATGCATGGTGCATTTACCCCATGTACGATTTTGCCCATGGCCAAAGCGACAGTATTGAGAATATTACCCACAGTATTTGTACACTGGAATTTATTCCACATCGGGATTTGTACAACTGGTTTATAGAGCAACTGGAAATTTTCCCAACCAAACAATATGAGTTTGCAAGGCTTAATATGACCTATACCGTAATGAGCAAACGCAAACTGCTGCAACTGGTAAACGAAGGCCATGTAACCAGTTGGGACGATCCCCGTATGCCCACAATCAGTGGCTTCCGCCGCCGTGGTTTTACGCCGGAAAGTATTCGTGATTTCTGCGACCGTATCGGGGTACAAAAACGTGAAAATATCATCGATTTTAGCCTGCTGGAATTTTGTGTAAGGGAACACCTCAATAAAATTGCTGTACGTCGCATGGCTGTTTTAGACCCTATAAAACTCATCATCACCAATTATCCCGAAGGGCAAACAGAAACATTGGTGGGTGAAAATAACCCCGAAGCAGAAGGTGGTGGTGGCAGCCGTGAATTGCCATTTAGCAAAGAACTGTGGATAGAAAGGGAAGATTTTATGGAGGTTCCGCCGAAGAAGTTTTTCAGGCTCGGTGTGGGTTTGTCGGTACGTTTAAAGAGTGCTTACATTGTTACCTGCACCGGATTTAATAAAGACGAAAATGGCAATATAACCGATGTGCTGTGCGAATATGTAGCTGATAGCAAAAGTGGTAGCGATAAGAGTGGGCTAGTGGTAAAAGGCACCATCCACTGGATAAGTGTAGCACATGCAGCAAAGGCAGAAATACGCCTGTACGACCGATTGTTTAAGGTAGAAAACGTAGCAGATGCCGAAGGTGATTTTAAAGACTATATCAATCCTGAAAGTTTGCAAACCATACCATCGGCCTATATAGAACCGGCACTGGCAAAGGTTTTGGCAGGAGAACCATATCAGTTTATACGTAAGGGATATTTTACATTAGATAAAGAAGCTACAAAAGATAATTTGATCTTCAACCGTACCGTTACGTTAAAAGATGCCTGGGCTAAGGAAGTGAAAAAAGGGTAAGCGGAAACCAGTTTCCAGTTACCAGTTACAGGTAACCAATAGATTCATAAACCAGTAAACCGGTAAACGAGTAAACATGTGAACTTGTGAACTTGTAAACTTTTAACCCTGCCCATCATGCTACAAAAAAAGCCAGAAGTAGATGTAATAATGGATGTGCTGAGAGGTGCTTTGGAAGCTTTTCCGGCGGCGCCTTTTTTGCAGAGCCTGCACCAGCAATACCAGGATAGAGGCTTTCTTACCAAAAAGCAACTGGAAGGTTTGCACAGCAAGGCATCTAAAGCACCAAATATTCCTGTTGGTAAAATGGCTACGCTGGAAGCCATTATTTTAAAACTGCCTGAAAGACAAAAGTCACTACCAAGATTCCCGACACCACTGTATAAAAAGGATGAAACAACCGGTGGACTTATAGCCGATATCTTATACAAACACCCACAGCATAAAGCTGCCCTTTTTTTTAAAAGTAAGTATGATAATAATGTGCCGCTTTCACCCACAGAAATTTCCGAATTAAAACGGTTTTATAAAGTGCTGGTAAAATAGAAACTTGATGATACCGAAACGCCATTTCTTTATAAAATGGCGTTTCTCACTTTACTAAAAGACCAAACAATAAAAAGACTACAAAACATAAAGCTTCATAAAAGAATCTACTTTAGAAAAAGCATCGGCAAATGTGGTATTATCCCAATCGCCATGGCCGCCTGTTGGGTACAGTACATACTGCGTATTTGCCCCAACCGATAAAAGTTTATCTCTTACTGCTGTACTCTGCGTTGGCCTTACCAATGGATCGACACCTCCGTGCAATAAAAGCGTAGGCACGGCAGAAGCAGCGGTTATAAAATTAATGGGGCTGCTGCTGGTATAAAGTGCAGCATTGGAAGCAGGCGTGGCACCAACTGCCTGGGACACAGAAAATGATATAAGTGAATTACCACCTGCCGGATTGTTATACATATCCGCCATATCGCCAATACCAAAAAAAGACACCACTGCTTTGGGCTTTACTGTAGAATTTTTATACGCCTGCAACATGGCCAAATGCCCACCGGCACTGGCGCCTAACAGCACATGCTTGCTGCTGATTAGGTATTCGCCTGCCTTATTCAGAATAAACTGTACAGCAGCTTTTACATCGTTTTCTTGTGTGGGGAAAAGGCTATTTGGGCTGGCACTAAGGCGGTAATTCATATTAAAAATAGCGTAGTCGGGAAAGCGTCTTTTGATGGTATCTACATAGGGTGCAAAGTCGGCTTTGTCGCCACTTGTCCAGCCGCCGCCGTGAATCATAATCACCACTTTTGTGGCTGCGGTGGTTCTGTTGGCGGGCAGGTACACATCCATATTTTGCTGTGCATTGCTGCCATAGCTTACGTTTGTAAGGCTCATAGCAGCTATTGTAGCATCGCTGCCGGTAGTCTTTTTTTTGCAGGAAACAGCCGCCAGTAAAACAAACGAAATCTGGATTAAAGAATGTAAACGCATGGTTCTTAATTTTTGGAAAAGATAAAAAGAAAATGTTTACGGAAAGGCGAATTGGGCAAATATTTTGTAAGGTTACAAAAATCAATACACATGGCTATACCACAGCTAATACAGACCAAAGCCAGCTTTTATTAACACTTTTCCCGTTAAATAAATATAACCTCATTTAAACAAACCGTTTAATCATCGGCATTTGCACTATTCTAACAATGTCTCTACTTCAGTTCCATTGAACCTTACCAAAGGTGTACACATTTTTAATGTAGGTGCAGCTGCACAAGTTGGCAGGAACTTTTACTACATACAATTGTGTAAAGATGGTCGCCTTGTTCACTTTCAGGAGTATGTACCGGGATAATACAGTTGAATAAATTGAATTTTATTTTTTGTAAAAGGCATTATGGGTCGTTTACTTTTTGGGAATGATGTTTTAATCACTCCATATTATAAATGAAATAGCTTTTTCTACATTTGGGTGCTGTATAAAACTACTATTATGAAAAAAATTTTCTTCTCTTTAATTGGCACAATAGCTTTACAAAGTGCATGGGCACAAAATGTAGGTATTGGAACTCCAACACCTGCTGCAAAGCTCGATGTAAAAGCAACCAGCAGTTATGTGGCTCAGTTTAATGGAATTGCACCCATGTATATGGGCATTTTCGAAGGCGATCTTTACCGTGGCTATTGGGGCTCCTACTCTGGTGCAGCAGAAGATGTGGATTTTGGAACCGGTTCTGGCACTACGGGTAAATTACACCTTACTATTCAGTCTAACCCAAGGCTTACCATTAATAATTTAGGTAATGTAGGTATAGGTACCACAAGCCCAAATCATTTATTGCATGTAAACGGTGGCGATCTTTTTGTACAATCAAGTTCCGGTAAAATAAGGTTTGGTTACGATGGTAGTAATGAATGGCAATTAGCAACTACAGGTGGCGGCGCCGATTTAAGGTGGTACACCACCACCGATGGTGGAACTACCATAGCACCAAGACACTATTTTAGCCAAAACGGTAATGTAGGCTTAGGCGGTTTTAGTGGCGCTGGCACTCCAGATGTGCCACTTCATATTAAAGGCACAACAGGTCACATGTTAAAAATAGAAGGAAACAATCCATTTTTATCATTGTACGATAATACGGATGGCTATAAAGGTTACTTATGGTATAATGGCAGCGATATCGTTTTGGGTAGCGTTGGTGCTGCTAACAGAATAAGAATATCTGCGAATTATAATACCAGCACTTCTTTTTATGCGGATGGAAGGGTTGTAATTGGTACCAGCAGTTCGTTACCTGCTGCAGGTTTCAAATTAAGCGTAGATGGCAAAGCTATTTGTGAGGAATTAAAAGTACAGTTAAGCACCGCCTGGCCCGACTATGTTTTTGAAGACAATTACACACTCCCATCTTTAGAAGATTTGGAAAAAAAGGTAATGGAAGAAAAGCATTTGCCCAATATCCCGTCTGCTAATGATGTAGAAGCAGCCAAAGGTTTTGAAGTGGGCGAAATGCAAAATAAACTGCTGGAAAAAGTGGAAGAATTATACCGCTATGTATTTCAGCTTAACAATGAGAACAAAGCCATGAAGGCGGAAATAAAACTACTGGGAGGTAAAAGAAAATAAACACCTAATCTATATTCTTTTCAAAGCGGATACATGGTATTCGCTTTTTTCGGTTTTATAAACAGCAGAACTCCTTACTCTGAGAACAGAAACCGCTTATAATTTGCTGTCTAAAAAAGCCCAATAGTAGCACAAAGCTGAACGGAGTCCCGTAATGCTAAGGGATTTACAACGTTCGCCAATGTCGCCCCATCACGGCACGGCTTTCGCTGGGTAAAAAAAGAATAACTACCCAATCAAAA
>JAYUOV010000139.1:0-4773 GCA_043760535.1 Chitinophagaceae bacterium | reverse complement strand
GTTATTTTTAAAAAACAAATACAATGACTTTTACTGCCCACATAACCATAATGCCCCTGAAAGAATTACTGGATCCACAAGGTAAAGCCGTAATGGGCGGCCTTGCCAACCTTGGCATAAACAGCATACAAGATGTACGCATAGGCAAGCATATTACCCTGCAAATAGATGCCGATGACGCCGAACAAGCAAAAGATATAGCCACCACAGCTACTAAAAAATTATTGGCTAATCAGGTAATGGAGCAGTTTGAAATTGTGATAGCGTAAAATGCTGAACGCTTGATGCAGAACACCATCGTTTTTTTATTAGCCAGGCGAAAGCCGTGCCTTGATTTGGCGACATTAGCGAACGTTATAACCCCGTAGCATTACGGGGCTCCATTGTTTTGAAGTGCAAGTGGCATCAGCCTAAATTATAAAAAAGTCTCCAGTCTTTGCGAAGCGGGGTTCTTGCCCTGCCGAAGCAATCTCCAGGGCTTGATTTGAATGTAGGTTGTTTTATCTTATACGGCAGGAATTGATTATAAATTCTGAGCATCCTTATTATGGACAGATGAAATTGAAGTGAGGAGAAATTTTGGGTTATTTGGGTTTGATATGGATGTATTTCTATTCAATATTATGGCAACAAATCCTTGGGAGAAACCTCTAAAATTTCGGCAACTAAAAGCAAATAAGAAATAGAAAAATTTACAAGGCCTCTCTCCATTCTACTAATCTGAGACCAGTCCTTATCTCCACAACTGAAAGCTAAATCATTTTGAGTAAGACCCTTTTCGAGGCGGTACTTTCTAATGTTTTGGCCAATGGTTTTTAAGTGTTCGTCGTTCCTATAATGCTTTATTTCCCTTTTTTCTTTCACTTATCAAAGGGAGAACAGGCAGATAAAAATACATTGGGATTAAAATCCCAATTTTAATTATTTCTACCTATTTTTATTCCTGCCATTAATGATGTGCTGGAAATAGAATAGTGGCTCTGGTAAATTAATCTAGGCAAGCTTATATAGCTTCTCGACGTTAAGGTTTTACATCAGCAATATTATCTAGCAAATAACAGTTTCAAAAAATTAAAATTTATTAAAATGATTTGGACACTTCTCTTTATGATAGTCTTTGGTACAGTTACCTATTTAATTGATAAACAAAAAAAAGATAAAAAATGAAAATATTTTTGAAGTTAGTTATTTCTATAGTTGTTGGGTTTATTGGGTTTATACTAATACCAGGAATTTTATGGGAAAAATCTAGAAGGCCGAATGTTACCATTAATATGATTATTTGGGGCATTACGGGTGCTTTTTTGATTGGAGTTTGGAAATATGGAAGTACAGAATCATCAGATAGTGATAATCATCAATTAAAAAAAGATTAGTGGATGTTTAAAGACTATTATGCTATTTTAGATATTAATGAACATACTTCTCTGGAACAGATTAAGGAAGCATTTAAAAAACAGGCAATAAAATGGCATCCTGACAAAAATGTCGATTTCGACACTACAGAAATTATGCAGGATATAAATGAAGCATTTTTAATTTTAAAAGATTTTGAAGCAAGGGTTAAGTATGATGCTGAATATAGAAATTTCAAAGTTTACAGGGAAGAATCTACTCGTAACAATAGCCAATCTTCAAAAAATAGTAGAGGCAAGGGATTTGAAAAAAATTATTATAGAGAGTATGTAATTAAGGATAGCGAATTGCATAACTGGATGAAGAATGCAAGCCATCAAGCAATTGATTTAGCTAAAGAAACGATCAGAGATATTGCCGGCATGATGAAACAAGGATGTCTTGCTTCTTCAGGAATGTTTTTGGCATCTATAATTTCTATCGTAATAGCTACACTTCTTTGGTTTGTACTTTTTAGTGCCTCAAAATCATGTAATTAGTATATTGATATTCTCTTTTGTAGGGTTAGAAAATGGTGTATGTATTAAGTAAAGTTTATAGAAACTTATATTGTAATGAAAATAGTATCAAACAGCCACTTAATTATTGAATGGCAAACAAGTGGAGATAATCTCTCAGGAACTAGTTATTCAAAAGACTCAACGTTGATATTACTTAAGCCAGAAAAATCTAATGGCGAGGGGTTATTTGAGATAGATTGCGTCAAAAAAGTACTTAATGTAAATGGAAATTATGCCAAATGCAATGTAAGAATAAATTTATGTTTTAAGAATAATAGAAAACCACCTGAAAAGGAAGAGCTTTATAATTTCATTAAGGATGCATATATAATTGCAAATAAATTATCAATAGAAAAACAAGGAATGTCTGATTTTTCGATTGTTTTCATAGTTCCATCTTTAGATAAAATGAATTCCGAATTGCAGAGTTTAATAGATTTAGCTACCAAATGGGATATAAGGATAATTAGAGGAAACGAAATTTTGATTTTAGAAAATTTTCAAATTGCTGACGACTCCTTTTTAAAATACCCCTTACACCGCCTCCAAAATAAAATTCCCTTCCACTCCCAACTTTTCATGCACCGCTTTTAAAAAAGAAATATCCGGTGGCCGTTTGCCATTGAGTATTCTCTGTCAAGTTGGTTATGGTCAGCTGTCCTAAATTATCCTCGTATTATTTTCCGGGTTGATTTTTACAACCTTGTTTTAATAAATTTCAATCTCTCGGTCAATGTTTTGTCGTCTATATTTTCAATATCCGCTTTGTCGTAAATGGCCAAAAGAAAAATAAGTTGGGTTACAATTTTTACGCAAGTTATTACCCTTGCACCACCACTTTTGCCTTTACCCTTACTAGTGATGGCCAGCCGCACTTTATAACAATCTTTACCTAGTGGTTCACCCACTGTAGGGTTTGTGAGCAGCTCATTGCCTAGTCCTGTTAAATCCACCTGTAACGAAGGATACTTCTTAGCCAATACCTTTACTTCTTTAATAAAAGACGGGGTAGGGATAATTTCAAAGGGTATCCAGCATTTGTTTAAATGAAGTGGTAGGTGTTTTGCCTTTTTTGTAATTATTTACATAATCCACAGCCTCATCCAGTTCATTAAGAAAAACAGTTTTTTTGTAATCTCTTTTTTCTTCGTCTTCTTCATTGTCAATCACAGCAGCCCGTTTTTTTTCAGGCCGCACCAATATTTCTATCTTCTGTGTACCAAAATAAGCTTTAATACTTTCCAGAAGATTCACATTCGCCTTATCGGCATCTATATGAAAAACAAGAGAATCCATGGCTTTTTTTGTTTAAAATTTACAAGTAAAAGTACACTTACACCGCCTCTAAAATAAAATTCCCATCCACGCCCAATTTTTCATGCACCGCTTTTAAAAACGAAATATCCGGCGGCCGATTGCCATTGAGTATTTGCGAAAGTTTGGAGGTACTCATAATGGTATAAAAATGTTTTCTAAAGAAGGGAAATGCATATTCATTTAGCAATCGGAAAATATTCGGCACTGCTGCATTTCCTGCTTACGTTGAAAACGATAAATAACGCCTACCGATAATGTCCCTTTACCGAATGGATAATAATTTCAGCATCGGTTACTTCGTACACCAGCCAGTGCTCATCATTAATTCTCCTCGACCAAAAACCACTTAGGTTTCCTTTAAGGGCTTCGGGTTTTCCAATTCCTTCAAATGGGGTACGGCGAATTTCCTGAATCAAACGAACAATGCGTTTTTGCACTTGCTTATCCTGTCCCCATTCTAAAAATGCTTCAAAACTATTGCCAGGAAAAGTTACATCCCTCATGATGCTATTCTTTTGAAGGGCTCAAAATCAGCCTCCTTCTCATTTAGTATTTGCGTAGCGATGGTATCAAATTCATTGCCTTTAAAAACATAGGCAATTTTTGACTTTCTGTTTTCGTCGATGATGTCCACCAACTTTTTTTCGGGCCGCACCAGAATTTCTATCTTCTGTGTACCAAAATAAGCTTTGATACTTTCCAGAAGATTCACATTCGCCTTATCGGCATCTATATGAAAAACAAGAGAATCCATAACTTTTCTTTAAAAAATTTACAAGTAAAAATAAACTTACACCGCCTCCAAAATAAAATTACCATCCACGCCCAATTTTTCATGCACTGCTTTTAAAAACGAAATATCCGGCGGCCGTTTGCCATTGAGTATTTGCGAAAGTTTGGAAGTGCCCATGTTGAACATCGTTGCTAGTTGCTTTTGGGTTATATCCATTTCCGCCACTTTTTGCTGCACCACCGAGTTAATGGTTACCGGCATGGGCATCAGTTTTAACACATGGTCTTCGTAGTGTTCTGCAAGCAGGCTAAGCTTGTGCAGTTCATCGGCTTCCTGCTCGTTTAAACTATGAAAACCACCGCCAATAGTTGCTTTTTGTAAAAAATTTTCAATCATTGCCATTATTTGGTCATACTGGGCTTCATTTCTTATTTTATCTATCATAACTATATGATTTAAATCGTTGTAACATCTATTTTATGGTAAGCTGCATGAGTACCAATAAACCTTACATAAAGGGTACGTTTATCAAAAAATATCATGGCCACCAATCTGTAATGATTGCCTTTGATGTTAAAGACAAACCTGTCATTACCTACAGCGTCCACACTATTGAATGTCTTTTTCACATCCTCAAAACTTCCCCAATCAGCCTTTTGAGTAATAGCATACCAGTTATTCAATGGATCAGCCGCAGTAGAATGCAGCTTGCCATAGTCTGTAACTGTTTTCTTGATAAGTATAACCATTGCTGTAAAGATAGAGATTGTTTCAAAATTTGAAATTAATTTCAAAAAAGAAAATATG
>JAYUOV010000138.1:0-14239 GCA_043760535.1 Chitinophagaceae bacterium | reverse complement strand
ATACATCACCACTTTTTTTAGAATGGTAGGTGCTTATAAAACCGAAGGCAATAAGTTATATCTGATTCATAAAAATGACAGGAGCAGGTATGTTGTTTTTACAAGACAAGGCAAATAATTTCAGTTAAATTTTAGGCATTTACACAATGGATATAGTTGAAATAAAGCTTGCAACCATAGTCGATTCTGCCCTGATAGCAAACATGAGCCGGCAAAGTTTTTTGGCCACATTTGGCCCGGAAAATACACCAGAGGATATTGGTAAATTTATGAATGAGCAGTTTACCACAGAAGCATTAATAGCGGAAGTAGGAACTGAAGACAATATTTTTTTACTGGCCACTATTAACCAGCAACCTGCCGGTTACGTGCGGATGAAAGAGAACAGTTTTAAAGAAGGATTGGCCGCCGAAAGCCCAATGGAAATTGCAAGGTTTTATGCAATGCCTACCATGATAGGAAAAGGTATAGGAAAGGCTATGATGCAGCACTGTAATGCATTAGCTAAGCAGATGGGCAAGGATGTAATATGGCTGGGAGTATGGGAAAAAAATCAACGGGCTATTGATTTTTACACATCTTTCGGCTTTGAAAAATTTGGGGATCACGGTTTTTTATTGGGCAATGATTTACAGAATGATTGGCTAATGAAAAAGGGAATTTGAAATAATGATTAGGGATTAATCAAAGTAATTATATATGATAACAAATGTTATAATGATTACCGGATTACTTGTGGTATTATCATTTTATTTTTCACTCTATTATAGTTACAAGGTAAAGAAATTTGGGTTAGGTGAACTTTTTAGGAATATGATACCCGGTTTTAAAATCCCTCCATATTTTAAATTTATTAAAAAAGTCGAGTTTCATCAAAATGGCATTGCAGAAACGGAACTGAATTTTATTAATAGAAAACGTGCAAATATTTTTTTACTCACTTGTTATCTATTAATTGTAATAAATTAAAGCATACTTATTTACGCTGCCCAAACAGATAGTTTTTTTAAATGAAGACTTAACGGGAAAATCATTATGTAATTTATTTATTGCTTGAATTGTTGAATTCGGTACAATAAAAAACCAGATTTTGAGAATAGTAAAAGGTATTCTGAAAATAAGCATAGTATAAGTGTAGCATCAAAGGTTTCTTAGTGTAAGTTAAATTTTGTGCATTGTTAGTTTTGTAATATTTATAAAAAGTAATGCTCTAAAGTTAATCATCAACATTTTATTGGTGATAGAAATATTAAGTTGCAACTGCATCTAACAATTAAAACTTATGAAAATATTTCTGCTTATTTTTTGTATTGCAATTGTTTTTTATGGCCATAGCCAAAAAAAATATACGACAGTGTTTTACAGAATTACAAGTACCGTACAGAGGGGTTTACAGCCCTTTTGTTAAGGGGAGGAGTTAATAATAATTTTGCTACGGGTAACGCTACTTCTAAAGGCATCTCATTTTCCGTAAACCCTTCTTTGGAATATTTTAATATAAAAAGTACCGATAAAAAGCAGGTTACCCGGAGTGGGTTTTTTAATCCGGGATTTTCGTATCAAAAACAAAATAATCAAATTAGCAGTTATCCCAAACGTAATTCTTTTAGTATCGTAGGAGGTGATTTTAGTACAAATATCAAAGTGTTTTCAGGGTTGCGATTTATAGAAACTGGATATTCAGTTGGTGGCAGGGCTGGGTGGACTAAAGAAAGGTATGCGGATAGTTTTTTACAAAAGGCAAACAATAAAAATGCTTCGGTTACGCTAACTTTTGGTATTGGTAAAGGAAGGTTAGAAAATGTGACTGATGCCCAAATGGCATTTTACATTTTGAACGATTTGCAACAGCAAAAGCTTCTTTCTAAAGATTTTAGCGCTTCGGATATGGATGGCCTGGCCAAAACAATTACCAATATCAATAATACAAGGCTGTTTGATTATCGCCGCAAACGGAGGTTTGAGTTGCAGCAAATTGACTCTTTCTTGCAAAAAAGCCTATTGTTAGACGCCTGCAATATCAACTACTTTACCACACTAACAGACAACTGGCTTTATGCCTACAACCCTTATCGGGTGCAGGGTAAGCAAAAATATATACGGCTTCAACCCCGCATTAATTACCAAGGTTCAAAAATAGAACAAACCAATAATGGGTTTTTTAATTTTGATAAAAACAATACTTACAATATTATTGGGGAGGTGATAGCAGGAATAGATGATATGAAAAGCATCAGCATTAAACAACAATTTAATAAAGGAATTTCTTTAGGAACAAGTTATAATTACTTACGCTCCAGTAACAATACTGCAAACAATTTTTTAGTAAACGAAGGCCTAGGTTCCAGTATTATTGGTTATTTAGAATGGGGTTATTTTCCTAATACCAGAACCAATGTATTTGCCAATATCAAAACTGATTTTTCCTATAATATCTCGGATCAGTTTGCATATAATACTACCAATCTGTTTTTCAATGCCAATTATTTTGTAGGTTACAATACAAGGTTTTTTGTAAATGAAAGCCTTAGTCTCAATACACCTATCAGTAAATCGAATGGGGTTAAAACTTTTTTAAACAACAATATTTCAATTGGGATTGAGCAATTTTTTCGCTAAAATGTAATATTGAAATTTCTGTAATCAAATGGAAAATAAACTTTTACATATATCTTTCCTTAATAATTCTTTGGTGGTGCATAAAATGCCCAACTATAATAAAGCCAAGAGCATTGCAAGTAACAGCATGGCCATTGGCAGAGCCGCTTTGCTGTAATAGATCTTCGTTGAACGAATTAAAAAGTAGGATGGTTGTTTTTCTCACCAACAACATTTCTTCTATCAGTACTTTCCAGGTTCTTGCAGTTGCATTGGATGCGTCAGCGTAATGGTTCTCGTCAAAACTTGGTAGGTTTTGTAGTTCGCCTCTGGCAATGCACAATGCACGGTAGGCCATTATGCGTTCGGTATCTATGCAGTGCTGCAATAATATTTTCATACTCCATTTGCCTTCGGCATAAAAATAACTTGCCTTTGCTGCTGGGATGGAAGATAGAAATGACTCAACATCTGAAAAAGAGTCTTGTAATAGTTTGTGCAAATCACTAGTTGTGGTATAGTCTATATAGGTTTTATTAAACTTACTGTAATCATTAGGTAATGGACGCATAAACAGATTTATTGATTTATGATTTTTTATTTCTGATCTATTGTGAAGTCTGATTTTTGCTTTTTTATAAAATATTTTTTACAGATTTATTCTCTATTCCCTATTCTCTAATCCCCAACATTACACACCTTCAATCGACTTCCGCCATTGGTTATTTCTAATGCCAGTTTTACTGCATTGTAAGCATTTACTATGCCCCCCGTTTTGCAGATATTCTTCATTTCTATTTTTTCTTTTTTTAATCCACCTGGCATTTTAAACCGTTGCTGTGTCATACTTTTATCTACCGATTGCTCTATAATATTTTTTACAGCTACAGCACTTAATTGTGGAAAATAACTTCTTAGCAAAGCTGCCAATCCACTAACAATTGGGGCGCTCATACTGGTGCCTTGTTCGTAGGCGAATTCATTGCCGGGTATGCTGCTATATATTTTTACACCCGGTGCTAGCACGTCCACTGTATGCTTACCGTAGTTGGTAAAATCGGCCACCATACCGCAGTTGAGGCTACTGTCGCCGCTGGCGCCAACGGTAATTAGGTTATTAGCTTTTTCATTATCTAATAAAAAAGGGTTGGGGTAATCTGGGTCATCATCTGTATTTCTACCATCGTTTCCGCCGGCATGTACTATCAATACATCATGTAATGCAGCATACTTTATGGCGTCATCTACCCAATGCTTATGTGGCGAAAGGTTTTTACCAAAACTCATGTTAATTACCTTGGCACCATTTTTTACGGCATACATAATGCCGAGTGCCACATCTTTATCATATTCGTCGCCATCGGGTACACTGCGAACCGTCATTATAGTAGCCTTATTACACACGCCATATACATTGGGGTTAATACTATCGTAGTTGCCGGCAATAATGCCGCTAACATGTGTGCCATGTAGTGCTGTGCCTCCCATTACATCGCCATTGCCATAATATATATTGGTAAATTCATCTTCATTGTCGCCCACTATGGTATAGCGAAAATTGATGGCAGGTCTTATTTTGCCCATCTGTAATTCCTTTTGCTGGTCTATCATTTTATCCAGATCCGTAAATAGCTGGCGATTGGTTTTGTCACGGTCCAGTTCTAGTAAATCTATAAAGCGGAGATAGCCCAGTTTTGCCTTTTTGGTAATGGTATTTTTGGGGATGAACTGCTCTAGTTCTTCAGCTGTGTATTGTAGTATTTTCATTTCGCACCGGATAAGGCTATCAAAATACCTGTTGGTTCGTAAAGCAGCTTCCACTATCATTAAGCTCATTTTGTCCTGGGCTTTAGATTCCAGTAACTCGTTGCTGCGTTGCCAAAGTAGGTAATCGTTTTTGTCCTGCAGCCCAGCATTGGAAATGTCAAAAATTTTATTGGTAAACTTTGGTGCCAACTGGTGGTACACCCTCACAGCTTCCTGAGATTCTTTGTTTACGTTTTCTCCTTGTGCATTGCCTAAAAAATTCCAACCATATACATCGTCCACATAGCCGTTTCCATCATCGTCTTTGCTATTGCCGGCTATCTCTTTTTTGTTTTTCCAAAGAATTGATTTAAGGGAGTAATGATTGGTATCTATTCCACCATCCATCACCGCTACTATTATTGGTTGTGGCTGTTTGTTTTTTAATAATAGCATGGCCTGTTTTAAGCTGATGCCATGGTAGCCATCTTCTTTTGCATCCATTAAGTGCCATCCTTTTGTTACTTCTTTTTGGGCAATAGCATTAGTGCCCAAAAATAGCATTATGTAGGCGATTGATATTTTGTAGCAGGAAAGTAAAAATTTTCTTTTCATCTTTATTTCAACAGAAGATCTTTTCAGAATATCATTTACAAGATCCAGATTCAATTGTTGCTTTTTTAAAACTATTTAACAAAGTAAAGCAGCAACGGTTGTTTTGTATTGGAATGGCGTGTTAAAAATATTAGGAAGGGTTTCGAAGGTCTCTTTCTTTTTATTTTATACATGGTAACCTATCAGTTTCAAAATACTTAAGCACTAACTTTTTACCCTAACCTATTTTATTTCCCCATCAGTTTTTCGTATGTTTTTTTCTTTGTTACAAAAAAATGCCACACAATAGAACCATAAAAAACGCCTGCACAGTTTTTTAGTCCTCGTTTGCCCGGCCACTTAGCTTGTTGTTTATTTTTATCACCCAAAATTAACCATTGCCAATAGGCGATTATACTTTTGCAAACAGCCCAGCCAATATTCAATTTCCCACTAAAAATGTAACGCAAAGCTGCCATAATATCCAATCCTATACGTAGCGGAACAAGCCATAGCAGCCTGCCTATTGGCATATTTCGGGTATTCATCACCAGGTTATTTCTAAAGGTAAAAAATGTTTTTCTGGGGTTGGTCCATTCTAAACTACCGCCACCTAAATGGTAAACGGTTGAAGTGCCACATACATATATTTTGTACCCGAGATTTTGTGCCCGCCAGCAAAGGTCTATTTCTTCATTTTGCATGTAGTAGAATTCGTACATACCACCGAGTTGTTTATAAATATCAGCTCTTGCAAACATACATGCACCACTGGCCCAAAAAATAGGAGTGGTGTCATCGTACTGCCCTTTGTCTTTTTCCAAATCTTCCAGTATCCGTCCACGGCAAAATGGATAGCCCACGGCATCTATGGTGCCACCGGCTGCCCCTGCATATTCAAATAATTCGCGGTTACGCAGCCACCGTACTTTGGGTTGCGAAAAGGCAATGGATGGGTCGTTTTCCATCAGTTCTAGAACCGGTTCTATAAAGCCTGGTGTTACTTCTACATCGCTGTTGAGCAGCAGGTAATAATCGGCTGCAATGTGCTGCAGGCCTTGGTTATAGCCTGCGGCAAAACCAATATTACCATCGTTTACTACTACTTTAATAGTTGGGTAATGGGCTCGTAAAAATGCAAGGGAATCGTCTGTTGACTGATTATCTATTACCCACACAGATTTGTTAGCATAAGAAGTAGCCATTACGGAAGGCAAATACTGTTCTAAGTATTTTTTTCCGTTAAAATTTAAAATGGCGATGGCTATATGTGGAAGGTTCAAATAATATTCTATTAATTGTTTTCTTTAAGACTGATGTTTCTTATAATGTATTTGCCTACCATATCAAATTCAATATTCACTCTGTCTCCGGCCACAATTTGCTGAATATTGGTATGCTCGTAGGTGTACGGTATAATGGCTACCGAAAAGGCATTCTGGCTCACATTAAATATTGTAAGGCTTATTCCGTTAAGGCATATAGATCCTTTTTCTATTACTAAAGATGCAAATTGTTCAGGAAATTGTATGCGGTATTGCCACGAACCGCCTTGTTCATTTACCGAAGTGCAAACGGCAGTAGTATCCACATGGCCTTGTACCAAATGCCCGTCTAGCCTGCCATTTATGGGCAAGCATCGTTCTATGTTTATCATACTGCCTGCTTTCCAATGGCCAAGATTGGTTTTTTCGAGTGTTTCTAAAATAGCAGTAACACGATGGGTATCGCCATTGATTTCCTCCACAGTAAGGCAAACGCCACTATGGCTTACACTTTGGTCTGTCTTAAAACTAGCCGACAGGTTACTACTAATCCAAAAAGTGGCGTTGGTGCCATTTGTTTCTTTGGAAATTATTGTTCCTATGGTTTCTACTATGCCTGTAAACATGAGCAAATGTAGTTTTCAGTTAGGTATAAATTATATAAATAGAGCAAAATCCTTTGCCAATCTGCTATATTGTGTGTTTGTTTAACAAAAGGTTACTTAAAAAAAATAAAAAACTTTTCGCCTTAAACTTTGCATTGTAAAAGCAGACCCATACATTTGCCATTCACAATTAAAAAGTACCTAAGGGGGTATATTAAAGGTTATGCTAATCATCGATTCTAAAGACTGCGAAAACATAGATAAGGCACTAAAAAAGTACAAGAAGAAATTCGAGAAATCGAAGTCTCTAATGCAACTACGGGAACGTCAGTGTTTCATAAAGCCGTCCATAAAACGTCGTCATGAAGTGTTGAAAGCGGTTTACAAGCAGCAAATGGCTGATGGTAAATTTGATAAATAAATAGTTAAATAAATTGAATTTATAAGCCGTAAAGTGAAAGCTTTACGGCTTTTTTTGGGGCATAGCCGAAGGTATTCACGTAAATTTAGCCTATTTTACCAACAATTATGGATAGTAGCACTCAATACATTTCCACATTTATCGATTATTTGAAGTTCGAAAAACGGTATTCTCAGCATACCGTCAAGGCTTATTCCGACGATCTTGCTCAATTTTTTTCGTTTGTAAACGGCAATTATGGCGAAACGGCCATAAACGATATAGTAGCGTCTTTTATCCGCACCTGGCTGGCTACATTAAAAAACGATGATCTGACAGGTAAAACACTCAACCGAAAAATATCTACCCTCAAATCTTTTTTTAAATACCACGTTAGGCAGGGTACGGTTACCAACAACCCTACTACAACTTTAATATCTCCCAAAGTAAGTAAACGCCTTCCTGCATTTGTGGATACTAAAGATCTTGAAACACTTTTTAACCACGTTGCATTTCCTGATAACTGGGCTGGCCGCACCGAAAGGCTGCTGCTACAGGTATTTTACCAAACCGGTATGCGGCTCAGCGAACTGATAAACCTTCGGGAAAACCAAGTGGATAAGTATCAGGCATCTTTAAAAATTCTTGGTAAAGGAAATAAAGAAAGGATTTTGCCATGCAAAAAAAGTTTGATAGATGAGTTGATTGCCTATACCGAAGCCAAAAGAATTTCTATTGAGAACCCCGACCGCTCTGTGCTTTTTGTAAATGAAAAAGGTAAAAAACTATATCCATTTGCTGTTTGGCGGATTGCCAATAAATACCTGCAACAGGTAACCACTATAGAAAAGAAAAGCCCACACGTATTGCGGCACAGTTTTGCCACACACCTAATGAATAATGGTGCTGAGTTAAATGCAGTTAAAGATTTGCTGGGCCATAGCAGCCTTGCAGCAACACAAATTTATACGCACAACACCATCGAAAAGCTGAAAGATGTTTACAGAAAGGCACATCCGAAAGCTTGAACCGTTTACCGTCGAACGGAAATCTTTATTTTTTTGCTTTTTGTCATTTTTTTTTGGTATTTACAAAAATCCTGCATTAACTTACAGTTAAATAAAAATGATGAAGCCTATGTAACAATAGTTACCCTCCAATTAGTTCTTTATTTTTTAACCAAAAACGTGTTACTATGACCGTGAACATTCATTCAGTACGATTTGATGCTGACAGCAAATTGAGGGATCACATTCAAAAAAAATTAACCAAGTTGGCCACTTACCACGACCGGATTATTAAGGTGGATGTGTTTTTAAAGTTAGATAATGTGGTGCATCAGATTAAAGACAAGATAGCCGAAATCAAAGTAAGTATTCCGAGAAATGAGCTATTTGTAAAAACGTCAAGTAAATCATTCGAAACATCTTTTGATGAAGCATTTGATTCTATCTGTACTCAAATAATCAGAAAAAAAGAAAAATTAGTTGTTTAACCAATCATTTAAATCTAGTTAAGTCCTGCCCCCTGTGGCGGGACTTTTTGTTAACAAAGAGTACTGTTTTGAAATCAATCTAGCTTATTGTACTATTTTTTTTATTGGGCTGTAAAGCACCTGAAAGCAAGTTGCCCATTCCTTTTAATGTGGTGGTTAAGCCAGTTACTTGCAAAAATATTAGTATTCTGATACTGCCTTTAGACGACGTTAACGATACAAATATATATTTCTTAAAAAACGGATAGGCGAAACCTACAGGGCAAAAATTACCATTATCGAATAAAGGCAGCTTCTGACAAAAGCCTACAATGCTTCCGGCAAAAGATATACTGCAGATTCGTTACTCGTGTTTCTAAAGTTGTTTTTTTGCCCAATGCTACCAGTTATGTATTGGGCGTTACTGGTAAAGATATAGCTACCTAAAAAGGCAACTAGATGCATAGGGGAATTATGGGCTTTGGTTATCTGCCGGGCAATGCCTGTGTTATTTCCAATTATCGGTTAGGCAAATACCCGCAAACCCAAATACAGCTAAACGAAAAATTATTAAAAGTGGCTTTGCATGAGTTGGGACATAATTTTGGCCTCCCACATTGCCCGGATGAGCAGTGTATAATGATAGAAGCAAAGGAAAAAGATAAGTAAAGTTACCAACAAGTATTTTGTAGCAAATGCAGTACACACCTACGTTTTAACGGATTTTTGAAATAATGTAAAAAGGTTTCTAACAAGGATTATGAAAATTGTTTAAATTTTTTTTCTATTGTGAATTTGCTTAATGCCATTTTCCTTTACTTTTGCCCTCCCCTAAAGTAGGGTTCGCTCTTTGAATACAAAATGCTTAACCAGCATAAAATAAAATATAACGAAGCAGCGCATCCTGAAAGTAATCCGGAAGTTTTGGTAATTAAGAAAGATTTTTGAAATAAAATAAGCCCAAATAGTTCAGTTGGTAGCACATTCCGAAAGCAATTGGGAATATTGTTTAGTTAAGAAAGATTTTTGAAATGAAATAAGCCGAAGTAGCTCAGTTGGTAGAGCAGCTGATTTGTAATCAGCAGGTCGGGGGTTCGACTCCCTTCTTCGGCTCTGGTAAATAAGTGACGAATAGTGAGTGGAAAATAAGATTAAGTGTAATCTGTTTTTGCCTCAACACTAAATACTAGAAAGGGCAGATGGCCGAGTGGTTAAAGGCGACAGACTGTAAATCTGTTCACGTAAGTGTACGTAGGTTCGAACCCTACTCTGCCCACAGTTAAGTTCTTTGAACATTGAAAAATTGAATATAGATTATTGAATATGCAATAGCCCATGTTCAACGATCAACTTTCAATACCAAGCGGAAGTAGCTCATTTGGTAGAGCGATAGCCTTCCAAGCTATAGGTGGCCAGTTCGAGCCTGGTCTTCCGCTCTTTGATTAACAGTTTGCAGTAGGCATTTAAGTAATTGGCAATTGAGGTTATAAATTGCAAACTTAAAAACTGCCAACTGAGCACAGGCTGTTGTAGCTCAGGGGTAGAGCACTTCCTTGGTAAGGAAGAGGTCGTGAGTTCAATTCTCATCAACAGCTCTTTTTTTGGTTATAAAGCAATGTCTTGCGGGATGTAAAATAGTAGCATGAAGTTGAACGGAGTTCCAAATTAATCGGGATTAGAAGCGTTCGCCAATTTTACTGGATACATGTAAAAAGGTTGGGATAAACGATAACATTTGCAGCAATGCTGATGGAATAAAATCAAAAACATACACAATTTAAAAAACAAATAAAATGGCAAAAGAGACCTTCAAGAGGGAAAAACCTCACGTTAACATCGGCACCATCGGTCACGTCGATCATGGTAAAACCACATTAACAGCCGCTATAACCGATATTTTGTCAAGAAAAGGTTTGGCGGTTAAGAAAAATTACGACGATATTGATGGTGCACCCGAAGAAAAAGAAAGGGGTATCACAATTAACACTGCACACGTAGAATATTCTACGGTTAATCGCCATTATGCACACGTTGACTGCCCAGGTCACGCCGATTATGTGAAAAACATGATTACTGGTGCTGCCCAAATGGATGGAGCTATCCTTGTGGTGGCTGCTACAGATGGTCCAATGCCACAAACCCGTGAACATATTCTACTTGCCCGTCAGGTAGGTGTACCTAGCATGGTGGTATTTATGAATAAGGTAGATCTTGTTGACGATCCAGAATTATTGGAACTGGTAGAAATGGAAATTCGTGAAATTCTTTCTAAGAACGGTTTTGATGGTGATAATACACCAATCATACAAGGTTCTGCCACTGGTGCAATGGCTGGTGACGAAAAATGGGAAGCAAAGATTATGGAATTAATGGATGCTGTAGATAGTTACATTCCATTACCTCCCCGCCCAGTAGATATGGCGTTCTTGATGAGTGTTTAGGATGTATTCTCAATCACTGGTCGTGGTACTGTTGCCACAGGTCGTATAGAAAGAGGTCGTATTAAAGTAGGTGAGCCAGTTGAAATCGTTGGCTTGATGGCCACGCCGCTTTCTTCTACCTGTACTGGTGTTGAAATGTTTAAGAAATTGCTTGACGAAGGTGAAGCTGGTGATAATGCAGGATTGTTGTTACGTGGTATTGAGAAGACCCAAATCCGTCGTGGTATGGTCCTTTGCAAGCCAGGTTCCATCACTCCCCATACCGAATTTAAAGGCGAAGTTTATGTATTGAGCAAAGATGAAGGTGGGCGACACACTCCATTCTTTAACAAATACCGTCCTCAATTCTACTTCCGTACTACGGATGTAACTGGAGAGTGCGTATTACCAGAAGGAACTGAAATGGTTATGCCTGGTGATAATACAAGTCTTACTGTAACTTTGATACAACCAATTGCGATGGAGAAAGGTTTAAAATTCGCCATACGCGAAGGTGGTCGTACGGTAGGTGCCGGACAGGTAACTGAGATTATTAAGTAAAAAGTATGAAGTACTGAGTATTTAGTACAAAGTATTTAGATAATTTACAAAGTATTTAGACTTCTTATCATTGATGTGTAAGTCTAAATACTTTGTACTTACATTTAAATACTATAAACGGGAATAGTTCAACGGTAGAATAGAGGTCTCCAAAACCTTTGATCAGGGTTCGAATCCTTGTTCCCGTGCAAAAATACGAATGGGAAAACATGATAATTTGCAAAAAGAAGAATACATTACAAAGTGACATACAACCTAGTAAATAATATTTTAAATTTGCACATATTAACATTTTGTCTCTTGCACATTAAATTAAACCATGAATAAAGTAACAACTTACTTCCGCGAAAGCTGGAAAGAGATGCTTGAAAAAGTAACCTGGCCTACATGGAACCAGTTGCAACAAAGTACCATAATAGTACTGGGTGCCACTTTAGTAATTACTGCCATTGTTTGGGTAATGGACTTTGCCAGTCAGGCGATATTGAAATTGATATACTCATTATTTAACTAATGGAAGAAACAATAATAGTACAAGATACCACCAGGTGGTACGTTTTAAGGGTAGTGAGTGGAAAGGAACGTAAGGTGAAGGAATATCTGGATAAGGATATTACACGCAATGCGTGGGGAGAGATAGTAAAACAGGTTTTTTTACCTATGGAAAAAGTGTACAAGGTTCTGAATGGTAAAAAAGTAATGAGGGAAAAGAACTATTATCCTGGTTATGTAATGCTTGAAGTTACAAGTGGAAAACTCACTGATGATATTGTACAACACATCAGTAACATTACCAACATCATGCACTTTCTTACCGATGGTAAGGGTTCTAAGGGAAATATTATTTCTTTACGCCGTGCTGAGGTAAATAAGATGCTGGGTAAGGTGGATGAAATGGGAGATCAGGGTATGCAAATGAGTGAGCCATTTATTGCAGGCGAAACCATAAAGATTATAGATGGTGCTTTCAACGACTTTAACGGTGTTATTGAAGATGTAAACGACGAAAAGAAAAAATTGAAAGTAATAGTAAAAATATTTGGACGTTCTACCCCTGTAGAATTAAATTACATGCAGGTAGAAAAAATTGTATAAGTATTAATTACCTATATATTTAAAACAGCCGCTCATTTAGAGCGGCTGTTTTATTTTTTGCAAGCCAGCTTTTTGGGTTAAAGTGCTTTGCATACTAAACAGTTTGTATTATGAAATTATTATAAGGTATATAAACACTAAGGGAAGCAAATTAAATGTATTGGCTTGCTATTATTCTATGGGTTATACCTTTTTCCTGCAACTTACAGCAGATTTTTGTAGGCAATAAACCGACGGACTCTGCTTATACCTGCCAGATTCGACTCAGAAAAATCTATTGGGAGAATGGAAAAATACAATCACCGGCTTTTTTACCAACTAAAAAAAAATTGGGCCTTAACAATTTTATAACACAACTGAAAACCTATTATAAGAAGGGTTTTATTTTGTAGATAAAGAAACAGGGGTTGTAATTGAGTACCATTCCAACGAAAAAAAGGCTACGATTAAAACGATTAAAAGTGGGAATTTGCCTAACAAGACTTTTATTAAATAACCTTAAACCACAGCCCAGGCTGTGGACTTAACCAGCCACATGAATTTAGACGGCGCTCAAATTCTTTTTATATAATGGAACACCGTGTAAAATTAATCCCCTTTTTGATACTAACGATGCTGATAGAAATTCAACAGCTGAAGAATAGCCGAGATTGCAGCGGAAAGCCCGGAACGCAGCCATGCCAAAGGCAGGGCGTAGTGAGGACTTGTAGCGTAAAGCCTGTACTGCTGTCCGATTTTAGTTTACTGATGCTGCTTCAAAAAATAGGAAATGCAAAAGGCCACCTTTTAAGGTGGCCTCTGGTAAAAATTCAACTACAAATTTATTTATTCGGCTGCGGTGTATAGCGCAGGTACGGCTTTATTTCGGTTACACCTTTTTCAAATTTCTTAATGGCATCGGCGGTGCTAATGCTTGGCACTACAATTACATCTTCGCCATCTTTCCAGTCGGCGGGGGTGGCTACGCTGTAGTTGGCGGTCAATTGCAGGCTGTCTATTACACGAAGCACTTCTAAGAAGTTGCGGCCGGTGCTGGCAGGGTAGGTAATCATTAGTTTTACTAGTTTATCGGGGCTAATGATGAACAGGCTACGCACCGTAGCGGTAGCACTCGCATTCGGGTGAATCATATCGTAGAGGTCGGCTACTACCCGGCCTTCGTCTGCTATAATGGGGAAATCTACTGTTACATGTTGTGTTTCGTTAATATCGTTTACCCAGCCTTTGTGGTTTTCAATACCATCTACACTTACTGCCAATACTTTTACATTGCGTTTGGCAAACTCTTCGTGCAGGGCAGCAGTACGGCCCAATTCGGTGGTACATACAGGTGTGTAATCGGCGGGGTGGCTAAATAATACGCCCCAGCTATTGCCAAGGTATTCGTAAAAATCTATTTCGCCGGCAGTGGTTACGGCTTTAAAATTGGGGGCGGTATCGCCAAGACGTAGGCTCATAATATTTGTTTTTAAAGTTGAGTA
>JAYUOV010000137.1:0-14262 GCA_043760535.1 Chitinophagaceae bacterium | reverse complement strand
CCATCAATATTGGAGTACAAAGCAAAAAACTGGTACGTGTTATATAAGGTCCCAAAAAACTTCCGCTGAATTTCCTGGATGCCGCCAATGTCGAATTTAAGGCTATCCCACGGGCTGGCATTTGTTATTAGGTACCAACGGGTAGCATCGGCACCAAATTTTTCGATAGTAGAAAAAGGATCAACCACATTGCCGAGGCGCTTACTCATTTTATTACCATTCTTATCCAGCACCAAACCATTAGAAACAACGGTTTTGTAAGCAAGGCCAGGGTATTTCTCCTCTTTAACCGCAATGCCATGTTTAGCCAATTCTTCGTGCACACTCTCTTTTAATAATGCGCTGATTGCATGGAGGGTATAAAACCAGCCACGGGTTTGGTCAACCCCCTCGGCTATAAAGTCTGCCGGGTAATTGTTAGCAAACTCCTGTTGATTCTCAAAAGGAAAGTGCCACTGGGCAAATGGCATAGCACCACTGTCGAACCATACGTCCACCAGATCAGGAACCCGGCGCATCGGTTGCCCACTTTCACTCACTAAAATAATATCATCAACATAGGGTTTATGCAGGTCTAGAATGCCCTCGTGCAGGTAATGTTTATTTACATCGCCGCCCAATACATCGTTAGCCTTCCTGATTTCGATATTCAATTCTTCAATGGAACCAATACAAACCAGCTCCGAACCATCTTCGGTTTTCCAGATTGGCAACGGTGTGCCCCAATAACGGCTGCGACTTAAATTCCAATCCACCATATTTTCCAGCCAATTTCCAAAACGGCCTTCACCGGTTGATTTTGGTTTCCAGTTGATGGTTTTATTTAATTCAACCATTCTTTCTTTAACCGCGGTCGTCTTAATAAACCAGGCATCTAACGGGTAATACAATACCGGTTTATCGGTACGCCAGCAATGCGGGTAGCTGTGTTCGTATTTTTCTATTTTAAAAGCCCGGTTTTCCAGTTTCAGTTTTACGCAGATGTCCACGTTTACATCCACATAGTCTTTCTGGTCTTTGTAGTTTTTTACATAGCGGTTGCTAAATTCGCCCAGGCCTTCTACAAATTTGCCCTGCTTGTCCACCATGGTAAGGATACCGATATTGTTCTTCTTGCCCACCTTGTAATCATCCGCACCAAAGGCAGGGGCCGTGTGTACAATGCCCGTACCATCTTCGGTGGTTACAAAGCTGTCGCACATAACCACAAAGGGTTTGGCACCGGGGGTGATTTCTTCTATTACCGCCATGGAATTGGCTTCGAAGGGGAGGAGTTGTTCGTAGGTACAGCCTTCGATATCACTTCCCTTAAAGTTGGCAATGACTTTCCATGGAACCAGTTTTACGCCTTCGGCGAAATTTTCAAAATCGCCGTTTTCGCCTTCTTCTTTAAAATATTTACCTATCAGATTTTTTGCCAAAATAACATTGATGGGCAGGTGGGTATAAGGGTTAAAAGTTTTAACCAACACATAATCAATGTTTGGCCCAACGGTCAAGCCAAGGTTAGAAGGTAAAGTCCATGGCGTGGTGGTCCAGGCCATGAAAAAGATATCCCCTGTAATATCCTTGAAAATTGTTTTCCAAATCGGGTGTTCAATATCATCAACTCTCGGAACCCATGAAAAGTACTGGTATGCTTTTCGTGTTGCCTTAAACATCACCGTAGCACTCGTATCCTTTACATCCTTATAAGTTCCCGGCTGGTTGAGCTCATGAGAACTTAAACCCGTACCGGCTGCTGGGCTGTAGGGTTGTATGCTTACGCTTTCGTAGAGCAGGTCTTTATTGTAAAGCGTTTTTAATATCCACCAAAGCGTTTCAATGTATTTGTTTTCGAAAGTGATGTATGGGTTCTCCAGATCTACCCAATAGCCCATTTGGGTGGTGATATCGTCCCACTCTTTTTTATAGCGAAGTACGGCTTCGCGGCATTTTTGATTGTATTCTTCTACGCTAATTTTCTTGCCGATATCTTCTTTGGTAATGCCCAGTTCTTTTTCTACACCCAATTCTATCGGCAGGCCATGCGTATCCCAGCCGCCCTTGCGTTTTACCTGGAAGCCCTTCATTGTTTTGTACCGGCACACCAAATCTTTCAGCGTACGGCTAATTACGTGGTGGATGCCCGGCAAGCCATTGGCACTCGGCGGCCCTTCGTAAAAAACGAAAGGCTCAGCACCTTCCCTCAGTTCCATGCTTTGCTCAAAAGCCCGGCCATCCTGCCATTTGGCCAGTATTTCCTTTTCTATTGCTGGTAAATTCAGTCCTTTAAATTCTTGGTATTTCAGTGACATAAAAAACGGTTCCTGCTTTATTTTTTAGGTGGGCAAAGGTAGGGTAAAGCAGTACAGGATTTTACGGAGGATTGTAGGGAATGCAAGCTAAATTATAGGGTCAAAACACTTTTTTGCCCCCTGTCCCCTAAAGGGGTGCACCTGTGTAACATAAAAATTTTAAATGCAAAGACGCAAATTAAATTTTGCACACTTCTGTTTTGTAGAGCTACAAGTTTCGATATTTTATCTGGTGATACTAATTTTTAATCCCCAATAGCTATTACCCCCTGTTACACAGAGGCACCCCTTTAGGGGACAGGGGGCAAAAAGCCAGCTACAATTTTAAATACCAAAATCGTTTGCCCACATAAAAAATCCAACCCGTACCTTCCACTTTCGAACAATCATTTTACCCCAAGCATGGCATTTAGTTTCAGAAAATTTAGCAAACGGTTTTTTATTTTGGCCAATGTGGTGCTCATCATCTTCTTTTTGGTGGGCGGTACATTGCCATATTTAGGCAATTCCAATTATCCATGGCTGGGTTTTTTAGGGTTGGCTTTTCCGTATTTACTGGTGTGTGTGGTGGGGTTTATTATTTTTTGGTTATTGGCAAAGCCAAAAATTAGCCTGCTGCCACTATTGGCCATTTTGCTCTGCTGGAAACAGGTGGCAGTCACTTTTCGCATCAGCAGTGCCCGGTTCGATTATAGAAAAACCGAAACTTCTCTGCGGATCATGAGCTGGAATGTGAAAATTTTTGAAGGTCTGGTAAAAGGTGCGGCTGCATCCGGCGAAGCCAAAAAAGAAATCATTTCATTTATTAAGGCTGCCGAACCCGATGTGGTGTGCATACAGGAATTTAGCCAATACGATAGCGCCGGCATAGACAATAACCATATTAAAAGAATCGTAGATGCTGGTTATCCATATTATTTTATTTCGGCCGATTACGAAAAGGTTTCGGTAGCATATCGTAGCGGTACAGCCATTTTTTCAAAGCTGCCATTGCTTAATCCGCAACGGGTGGCTTTTAACAGCAATAAAGAGGGGATAGCTTATGCCGATATTATAAAAGGCACAGATACCTTCCGCATTTTTACCACCCACCTGCAATCGTTTAAGTTTAGTAAAGATGATATACGGAATATAGAAGTGATAAAAGCCAGGGGCGAGGTGGCCACCAAACAATCTAAAAACCTGGTAATGAAAATGAAGCAGGGTTTTGAGTTGCGGGCCAAACAGGCACTGCAAATAAGGCCATTGCTGGATAGCTGCCCATACCCGGAAATACTGTGCGGCGATTTTAACGATGTGCCCAACAGCTATATTTATTGGCATATACGTGGCAGCCGCAGAGATGCCTATATGGAAAAAGGTAATGGCCTTGGCCGCACTTTTATATCGCTTGCACCCACGCTTCGCATAGATTATATTATGTGCGACAACCGCATTAAAGTGGATCAGTTTACAGTAGCCGAAAAACGTTTTAGCGACCACCTGCCGCTGATAGCCGATTTGCGAATGGACAAAAAACCTTAATTTGCCGCCATGTTAATCAGCTACCTACATTGCTGTTGTTGCCGTTAAGGCTTAATATCTTCTCCGGATAGTCACTATCCTAATACCCAAACTATTTTTTTTCATTACTGTTTACATAAATAATTATGTCATCATCACTACAGGTTTATAATTCGTACACCCGCCAAAAAGAAACCTTTCAATCTATAACCCCCGGCCTTGTGGGCATGTATGTATGCGGCCCCACCGTTAGCGGCGAAAGCCATTTGGGCCATGCAAGGCCGTACATAACTTTCGATATTATTTACCGGTACCTTACTTACCTCGGCTATAAGGTTCGCTACGTTCGCAACATAACCGATGCCGGGCATTTTGAGGAAGAAGGCCGGGAGGCAGAAGATAAAATTTCGAAAAAAGCTGTACTGGAAAAACTGGAGCCGATGGAACTGGTGCAGAAATACACCAACCTCTTTCATTGGGCTATGGATCAATTTAATAATATACCGCCAAGTATAGAACCCACCGCCACAGGCCACATAGTGGAGCAGATAGAAATGATTAAAGAAATTATGGCGGCTGGCTATGCTTATGAAAGGAATGGCTCGGTGTATTTTGATGTAAAAAAATATGCGGAGCATTACCCTTATGGCAAACTTAGTGGCCGTGTGGTAGAAGACCTGCTGGAAACAACCCGGGTTTTAGAAGGGCAAAATGAAAAACAAAACAAGGCCGATTTTGCCCTGTGGAAACACGCCGCACCGGAGCATATTATGCGGTGGCCAAGCCCATGGGGCGTGGGTTTTCCCGGCTGGCACATTGAGTGCTCGGCCATGAGTAAAAAATATTTAGGCGAACAATTCGACATACACGGCGGCGGTATGGATTTGCAGTTTCCGCACCACGAAAGTGAGATAGCCCAAAGCAGCATTTGCAATGGCGGCCATGTATGTGCCCGGTATTGGATGCACAATAACATGATTACCATTGGCGGCCGCAAAATGGGTAAGAGTTATAACAATGTGATCAAGCTTACGGAACTGTTTAGCGGCAATCATCCCTTGCTGGCACAGGCTTACAGCCCTATGACCATAAGGTTTTTTATTTTACAAACGCATTATAGCAGTACGCTGGATTTTGGTAATGAAGCCCTGATAGCTGCCGAAAAAGGATTGAAGCGTTTAATGGAAGCCTTTAAACTTAGCAGCCAATGGCAGGTGGCCAATTCGTTTGCCGCCACCGATGCAGAACTGGATGCCAAAGTGCAAAAGCTGATTGCCGGTTTTGATGCATATATGAACGACGACATTAACACCGCCAAAGTACTGGCCAATATGTTTGAACTGGTGCCGGTAATTAATGGCATTAAAGACAAACACATAGCCGCTGATGCACTCAGCAGCGATACCATGCTGCTGTTGCAAAAGCAGTTGAAAGTGTATGTGCAGGATATTTTTGGCCTGAAAGATGAAGCCGCCATCGACGGCGGAAAACTGAATGGCGTAATGGAACTGCTGATTAATTTACGCAAGGAAGCCAAAGCCAAAAAAGACTATGCCACAAGCGACGCCATCCGCAAACAGCTATTGGGATTGGGTATAGAATTAAAGGATGAAAAGGATGGAAATGTAACGTATAGTTTGGGGTAAAAAATTTGGAACCTGGCATCTGGTTGATGCCCAGTTTTTTTGATAAGCAACTTTTTTATGAGTAGTTATATTGTTCGCAAATTCAACAGTTATGGGCAGCTAAAAAGACATTCTGATAAATGAAAATCATAACGTGGAATTGCAATATGGCATACAGGAAAAAGGCTGAATTTATTTTGACAGAACAGCCAGACATTTTAATTTCCCTGAATGTGAAAATCAAGAACGCCTTTTATTTGGACATAACACTAGGCAACCAACAGGAATTTTTTGGTACGGCGACAATCCTCATAAAGGAATTGGCGTTTTTTCATATATCGACTTCAAAATCAAACTGCTTGACATACACAATCCAGATTTTAAATATGTTCTGCCCTTATCAGTTTACAACGAAAAAATCAATTTGACAGTCTTAGCAATATGGGCACAGAAACCCAAAAATCACGACTGTTACAATGAGCAAGTTTGGAACGCCATTCATTTTTATAGTAACTTATCGAACAATGAAAATGTAATTCTTGCAGGAGATTTTAATAGCAATTCCATTTGGGACAGACCAAACAGAATTTATAATCATACAAACCTTGTTGACTATTTAAGAACGAAAAATATTTTAAGTACCTATCATCATTTCCATAATCAAAGCCAAGGGAAGGAAAAAGATAAAACTCTTTTTATGCAACGGAAAATTTACAGACCATACCATATCGACTTTTGTTTCGCATCTTCAAACCTTATTGGCAAATTAAAAATGTAGAAGTAGGTTCTTACGAAAAGTGGACAAAACATAGCGACCATAAACCATTAATTGTAAAATTTGATATTGTCTAAATGATTAAGGCAAACGTAAAACTGGCTTGACCTGAAATAGGTTGACTAACAATTAATTATAATGGGCATGAATAACTGCAACATCCTAATCCCTAACCTGAATAGTTATACCAAACAACCAGCCCCATAAACCGGCTTACATGACACCCGAAGAATTTAGAATTATTGCACCGTCCATTCCGCACCAGCCGGGTGTGTACCGGTATTTTAGCAAGGCCAACGAAATTATTTATGTGGGCAAGGCCAAAGACCTGCGCAAAAGGGTTAGTTCGTATTTCAACAAAACTTTTGTGGGCTACAAAACCCACGAACTGGTTAAGCAAATTCACCATATAGAATTTACAGTTGTGGATTCTGAACAGGATGCGTTTTTTCTCGAAAATTCGCTCATCAAAGAATTACAGCCCAAGTATAATATCGACCTGAAAGACGATAAATCTTTCCCTTACATCATCATTAAAAATGAGCCTTTCCCAAGGGTATTTCTTACCCGCCGAAAAATAAAAGATGGCAGCCAATACCTAGGCCCATTTACCTCTGTGGCCAAAGTGAGGGAACTGCTGGATTTTATACGCCAACACATTCCGCTGCGTACCTGCAAACTTCCCCTAACCGAAAAGAATATTGCCGCAGGCAAGTTTAAAGTATGCCTGGAGTACCACTTGGGCAATTGCAAAGGCCCGTGTGAAATTTTTCAATCACTAGCCGATTATGAGGAAGGCCTGCAGCAAATAAAGCAGGTACTGAAAGGCAGGCTGGGCGGCGTTATGCAGCATTACAAAGAAGAAATGCAACAATATATTGGCCAAATGGAATTTGAAAAGGCCGGTATGGTAAAAAAGAAAATAGAACACCTGGAAAATTACAGTGCCAGATCGGTAGTGGTAAATACGGGCATTGGCGATGTGGATGTTTTTAGTTTTATGAAATATGAGGATCTGGCTTTTATTAATTATATGATGGTTCGCAACGGCAGCATTGTGCAGGCACATACGCTTGAACTAAGCCCCAAACTCGATGAAACAGATGCCGAAGTTTTATCGTTTGGCATTGCACAAATACGCAGCACTTTCCAAAGCGATGCACCCGAAATAGTAGTGCCTTTCGAGATGGAATATTTTGAACCCAACATAAAACTAACTGTTGCAAAAGCCGGTGATAAAAAGAAACTGCTGGTGCTATCTCAAAAAAATGTATTGATATACATGCACGAAATAAAGCGGAAAAAAATACTGCATTTGGAAGCCAAAACAAGCGACGAATCGGCACAGGTATTGGTGCAGTTACAAGCCGAATTACAACTACCGCAACTGCCAGTACATATTGAGTGTTTTGATAATTCCAACTTTCAGGGCAGCTTTCCGGTTTCGGCCATGGTATGTTTTAAAAACGGCTTACCCAGCAAAGAGGATTACCGGAAGTTTAACGTAAAAACAGTAGAAGGGATCAACGATTTTGCCACCATGAAAGAAGTGGTGAACCGCCGCTATAAACGCTTAAAAGCCGAAGGGGGTTCGCTGCCACAACTGGTAATTATAGATGGCGGTAAAGGCCAGTTAAGTTCCGCTATGGAAGCCATCCGCGAATTGGAACTGGATGGGAAAATGACGTTGGTAGGCCTTGCAAAAAACATCGAAGAATTATTTTTTACTGGCGACAGCGAATCCATTAAACTCAATTACGCCGGCGATAGCCTCAACCTCATCCGCCGCATCCGAGACGAAGTGCATCGCTTTGGCATAACCTTTCACCGTCAGCAGCGTAGTAAGGGTACATTTAAAAATGAACTGGAAAATATTACCGGCATTGGCAAAGGCACAGCCGATGCATTAATAAAAAAATTTAGATCGGTAAAAAACGTAAAAGCAGCACCAGAAGGCGAAGTAGAAAAATTAATAGGTAAGGCTAAAGCTGTACTTGTAAAAGAATGGTTTCAAAAGAAGGAGACTTAAAATAGTGCAACACCGTAACGATTATATGTCCAAAATAGGATTTTAAATCAATTGTTTACATCGTTCAACCACTTTGGTGTTGGTATAGTATTGTAGCTGTAGTCTTACTTTTAATGCATGTATAATTACTATGTCTTTCTAAAATATTTTTAAATGGCGTTACTTAAAGTTGGCTTTTAAACGATATTTTCTCAAACCTTTATTATTGCTTTTGTGTAATATGCACAAATCGATTTTGGCCATTGTATTTGAGATAAAATTTCGGGTGCGGTACCCTGAAGTATCTTTTAGTATCAAATAAATTTATATAACACTTTCTGCTACTTTTTTTTTGAGGGTATTGAAATTCTAGTAAAAGAATAAAAGTATTTATTAGCTGATTGGCTGTTTTTAGCTAAATAATTATTAACGAATGCCGCGTTTAGCTACTTTTGTTATCTTACCACACCATAAGCAATTTTGAAACACACAATTCTATCACCACTAAATATCTACCCTAAGCATGAAAGAATTACTCCTAATAGTAATTGCCTATATGATTGGCTCTACCCCTACTTCGGTTTGGGTTAGTAGGTATTTTTTTGGAGTAGATATTCGTGATTATGGCAGCGGTAATGCTGGAGCCACCAATACATATAGGGTTCTTGGATCTAAATGGGGCACTTTTGTGATGGCAGTAGATATATTAAAAGGTGTAATGGCTGCCTCTCTTTATCTCCTGTTACCTTCCTCCTATCTCGGTGACGATATGGATTTACAGCGTACAAACTTTCAGATAGGCTTGGGGCTTGCGGCTATTTTGGGTCATATTTTCCCCATTTGGGCTAATTTTAAAGGCGGCAAAGGTGTGGCTACGGTTTTTGGAATGGTGCTGGCAATACAGCCATTAGTTGCCGTATGCTGTGTAGGCGTTTTTATAGTAGTATTATACCTTACCAGGTTTGTTTCTCTCAGTTCCATCCTTGCTAGTATTGCTTTCCCCGTTTTTTTACTTCTTATTTTTCGTGAACAAGTTCCGCTTTACAGGGTATTCGCTATAGCCGTTGCATTATTAGTTATCCTTACCCATCAAAAAAACATAAACAAACTTCTGAATGGTAACGAAAGCAAGGCACGTATTTTGAAATATCGTGACCGCAGGCGTAACCGCCGCATGTGGTAAGATATCCGGTAACTTTTTCTCTAAATTTATTGTATAAAAATTACTGCGGCTTATGACTAAGCTATCCTTATTAAAGATCTTTTCAGAGAATGCTGTAACAAAAAGAAAAGCAATACCATTAAATAGCACATGCAGAACCCTCACCATGGAACATCAAGTAACAAAGAAAAAGTAGTTACAAAAATTGGTGGGAGCGGCACTTACAGTGTTACCGTAAACAAAATATGCACAAATCCAAGACCTTTTTCTTGTGGCTTAAGTGGTAGTTATTCAGTTTGGTTCTGCCTTACCCAATAACCGTAAACAGTAGCTTCAAGCGAATAAACTAGGGTTATTTTTTCGGCACTCGCCGGTTACAATCTACGTGGGGCTTTAGTTTTATGTGAGCAGCATGCAGCAGCCTTTAATGGGTAAAAAAAGCAGGATTTTTTAAATACCCAACCCTCTGATGCTACCATAACACCTACAATTAAAGTGTGCCTACACGAAGCTTTGATAAGCTGCACCCCCCTCAAAATTTTATTTTCGTTGTATCATTTTTGCATTTTTGTTAAACAAAAGAAGAAAAAATCTCTACTTGGAGGTTTTTTCTTTTTAAAACAGTTTTTAAAACCAATGTAAAAAAGTAATTTCGCAAACTATTTTTTCAGCTACCTTAATTTATTAGGAATGTCCCAACAAACAATTTTGGAAAAGTTGAACCTGAAAGAAGAAAGAAACCTGCTTATACAGGGTTTACCTTCTTCTATAGAAAAGCAGTTCGCCAAGTTATCATTTGCAAAGAATGTAACGCCTTTACTCAGAACCAGAAAAATAGACTGGGCTCTGATATTTGCGGTAAATGAAAATCAGCTTAACACCATTTTAAAAGATGTAATGCCAGCCCTGCACCAAGAGGGCAAATTGTGGATTGCATATCCAAAAACTACATCTAAAATAGCTAGCGACCTTAATCGTGATTGCAGTTGGTACCAACTTACCAGCAATGGTTTTGAAGGTGTGGAGCAAGTAGCTCTGGATCATGTGTGGAGTGCCTTGTGGTTTAAAAAAGGCGAAAGCTTAGCACCCCAACCAGTAATAAGTGTGGCAGAGCTAGAAATGGGTTACGAAGAAACCCATGCCGAACTAAGTAAGTACACCATTATGCCCCCAAATGAGCTGATGCAGTTGTTTGGTAAAAATCCAAAAGCTAAAGTATTCTTCGAAAACCTGAGTACCAATAACCAGCAAGACTATGTAAGCTGGATAAGCGATGCAAAAAGAGAAGAAACAAGGGTAAAAAGGTCTGCGGCTGTATTGGCTAAATTGGCCGCTGGAAAAAGAACATTAGCAGAGAAGTAATCAGAAAAAAAATTTATACTATTCAGGATCATGAGGAAACTTATGGTCCTGTTTTTTTACCCCAAAACCTAATCATGCACCTTAATGTAGAAATAAAAGCCCGATGCCATAATCCGGCAGCCATTAGAGAAATATTAGAGCAGCATTCCGCCCATTTTAAAGGTGCCGATGAGCAAGAGGATACTTATTTTAATGTGCCAGAAGGCAGGCTAAAACTCCGCCTTGGGCCAATAGAAAAATCACTAATTTTTTATAACCGTAATAATCAGGGCGGCCCTAAAGCTTCGGAAGTAACCATGACCGATGCCACTGCAAATGGCCATGCTTTAAAGCAGGTGCTATCTACAGCATTGGGTGTAAAAGTAACTGTAAAAAAAAGCCGAGAAATTTACTTTATTGAAAATGTAAAGTTTCATATAGACGAAGTACCCGGCCTTGGTAGCTTTGTAGAAATAGAAGCAATAGACAAAGACGGCAACATTGGCCAGGCCAAACTAGATGAGCAATGCCGCCATTATATGGTTCTGTTTCAAATTAAGGATGCAGACCTGATTGATGTTTCTTATAGCGATATGTAGGAACACGCCTACAGCTATAGGTAGGAACACGAGGCGTGTTCCTACGAAGGTGTTTTTTTACAACGTAATATTTTTAACCATTTTACCAAAGGCATATTTTATGCAGCAAACTTTTGCATCCATCATTACCATTGGCGATGAACTTTTAATAGGGCAGGTAATAGATACCAACAGTGCTTTTATAGCCCAACAACTAAATTCTATAGGTATTTCGGTAAAGCACCGCCTAGCGGTAGGCGATGTGTGGAACGATATCTGGCAGGCGCTTAATGAAGAAAGTAAACATGCGTCTATCATATTAATAACTGGTGGCCTTGGCCCCACTGCCGACGATATTACCAAGCCATTGCTTTGCGAATATTTTGGCGGCAAGCTGGTATTTGATGCTGATGCTCTAGAAAATGTAGAAACCATTTTTAAAAAGCTAAACCGCCCCATGATAGACCGTAACCGCAAACAGGCCGAAGTGCCGAATGTGTGTACGGTAATCCCTAACAAAAGAGGAACAGCTCCGGGAATGTTGTTTGAAAAAGACGGTGTCATATTTATAAGTATGCCTGGCGTGCCGCATGAAATGAAAGGCATGACTGAGGCATTTGTGTTGCCCTATTTACAAAAAGCCAAAACCCTACCGTCCATTATTCATAAAACCTTACTTACGGCTGGTGTTGGTGAATCTTTTTTGGCCGATTTAATACAGCCATGGGAAGAGGCATTGCCCGAAAATATTAAGCTGGCCTACTTGCCCAACTATGGCATGGTTAGGCTGCGCCTTTCGGCTATTGGGTTTAGTGCGGCTGCATTAGAATTTGCTATTAATACCGAATTTGAAAAGCTGCAAGTGTTAGTAAAAGAAAACTTGGTTACCACCGAAGATGAACCGATGGAAAGGGTAGTGGCCAAACTTTTGTTATTAAGAAACGAAACCATGGCCACTGCCGAAAGCTGCACTGGTGGCTACATTAGCCATTTAATTACGTCTATGGTTGGCTCGTCGGAGTATTACAATGGTAGCGTAATCAGTTACAGTTACCAAGCAAAAGAAGATTTGCTGGGCGTGGATCATAACATGCTACTTAGCAATGGCGCAGTTAGCGAAATGGTGGTTATACAAATGGTAAAAGGAGCAATAAGCCAGCTAAAAACAACTTATGCCATAGCCGTTAGCGGTATTATGGGGCCAAATGGTGAAACAGATGACAAACCTGTAGGAACTGTGTGGGTAGCCGTAGGCAATGCTACAAAAACCATCACCCAAAAATTCCATTTTCGGTTTGATAGAAGGCGGAATATAGAGCTTACTGCTACCAACGCATTAAACATGCTGCGGAAGTTTATACTGGATCAATAACCTTACTTTATTTGCAAGAATTCTGATAAATGCTGCAAAGTTTCAACCGTTCTTCAAGGTTTTTTAAAACCCGTTTGTCATCATCAAAATTATATAACAACGAGGCTGATTTACCTACATTTGTCCTGTTGCGAATGGTTATTAGGGGTTAATGGTGCAGCAAGTCAATATCTGTTTTGCTGCCGCTCAGAGTTTTCCCTTTTCGTTTTACTTTTTTAAAAATTACTGTATGTTCTTAGTAGATTTAATAATGCCCAAACTTGGCGAAAGTATTATGGAAGCCACCATTCTTAAATGGCATAAAAAAGTGGGTGATACTGTGCAGCAAGACGAAACCCTGCTGGACATTGCCACCGATAAAGTGGACAGCGAAGTGCCAAGCACCGATGCAGGAATTTTAGCCGAAATTCTTTTTAAAGAAAATGATGTAGTACCCATTGGTACCGTAATAGCGAGGCTTAACACCAATGCGGCTGGCAATCAAACAGCACCTATTCAGCCTGTATTTACACAAGTGGAAGAAATTCCTTTTGAACCAACTATACTACAACCAATAATCCATACTAAACCTAAAGCAGCCGCCGCTGCCATCCGTTTTTATTCGCCACTAGTACTAAAAATAGCCCAGGAAGAGGGCATAGGCATGGCCGAACTGGAAAGTATTTCGGGCACAGGCCAAGATGGAAGAGTAAGTAAAAAAGACATACTCGATTACCTTTCGAAAGGTTTACAACAGCGGGTGCAGATTACAACGTTGCCCGAAAAAAGAGAACAAACTGCCATGCCACAGCAGCCGGTTCTGGTTACTTTACCAGCCGTACAAGCAAATACACAACACTCACAAACAGCCGCAGAAAATACAGAGGTAGTAATTTCTAAATACGGCCCCAATGTAGAGATAGTAGAAATGGACCGGATGCGGAAACTGATAGCTAAGTTTATGGTGGATAGCAAACAGATAAGCCCACATGTAACCAGTTTTACAGAGGCCGATGTAACCAATCTTGTTTTGTGGAGAGAAAAAGTAAAGAAGGATTTTGAAAAAAGAGAGCATACCAAAATTACATTTACACCATTGTTTGTAGAAGTAGTAGTAAAATGCCTCAAGAAATTTCCATTAATAAATTGCAGTATCGACGGGGATAAAATTATTATTAAAAAAGATATCAACATAGGCATGGCTACCGCTTTGCCAAGTGGCAACCTGATAGTGCCGGTAATAAAAAACGCCGATCAGCTAAATCTGGTAGGGCTTAGCAAGCAGGTAAATGGCCTAGCCGATGCCGCCCGAAACAACAAGCTAAAACCCGATGATACGCAAGGCGGTACATTTACACTTACCAATGTAGGCACATTTGGAAGCCTTATGGGAACGCCCATTATCAATCAGCCGCAAGTGGCCATACTGGCGGTTGGGGCTATAAAAAAACGCCCAGTGGTTATAGAGACTCCACAAGGCGATACCATCGGTATTCGCCACATGATGTACCTAAGTATGAGCTACGACCACCGCATTGTGGATGGTAGCCTAGGTGCTACCTTTCTTACAGCCGTAGCTAAAGAGCTGGAAGCTTGGGATGTGAACAGGAGTTTTTGATAAT
>JAYUOV010000136.1:0-1713 GCA_043760535.1 Chitinophagaceae bacterium | reverse complement strand
TTCTTTAAGCAGCAGGATGAAACCGAAAAGCATCATACCATAGAAACTAAAACGCCGGTAAACGACGAAGCACAAATTTTATAACAACAAAAGCAATTAGTAAACTCAATCCTTTTTATGAAACAATTTCTTTCTATTATATTTTTAGTAATTATGACAGTATTTTTTTACAGTTGTAAAAAAGAATACAGTTTAGAAGGTGGCATCGTAACAGGTGGTGGCAATGGCAATACCAATAGTGGTACCAGCGTAGGCAAGCTTGGGGGTACGCCTGGGTCTTGTGCCAATGCAACTCTAAATGGCGTTTATGGCCAAGGTATTGCACTTACAGACAGTATCAATTATTTAAATGTAGAAGTTACTATTGATACGGTTGGTACATATACCATAGGTACCGATACTGTAAATGGCGTTTATTTTTTAGCCTCAGGCACTTTTACAGTTCCCGGGCTTCAAACAGTAAAAATAAAGGCTTATGGCACCCCCTTTAACCCCGGCCTATTTACCAATACTGTAAAGTATAAGGGAAGTTCCTGTTTGTTTGATGTAGAAGTTTTTACAGTAGCCATACCTAATGGTACAGATTATTTTCCTACAACTACTAATAGTAATTGGACTCTAATCCCAGACGACCCCTTAGCCTCACCAGACGATACTACACGTATTACAAGCTTAGGCACTTTTATAACCTTTGGTGGAAATTCGTATTCCATTTTAGAAAACAAATACTCCACACCCCCCAAAGATTCTTCGTATTTTAGAAAAGGTAGCGGGTTATATTACAATTATGGCGATTTAGATTTGGTAGGATTTACTGATGGAGTGATTGGAGAGTATATTATGTTAAAAGACAATGTACCAGTGGGCAACAATTGGGAAAGTAGCAGTTTTGCTACAAGCTTTAGTGGGATTGCTGGTTCATTTAAAATAGTAAGTACCATCTCTCAAAAAAATGTTGTAAAACAGATAAATGGAAAAATTTACAACAATGTGATTGTTGTTAAACATTCATTTCAGGCAAAGATTTCTGTAGCCCCGTTTACAGAAGTGTATAAAGGGGAACTTTGGTTCGCAAAGGGTATTGGTTTGATTCGCTCCATTACAAGCGATGTAACAGGTACTAATTCTTATGGTTTTTTTGTTGGGCGGTATCAAATATTTTAACTGCTTTCACACTAGTAAATTGGCTCTTTCTGATTTTTAAAGCAACATGGCAATTTGTTTCTTTTGTACTTATTATCACTAAAATGAATCCTTTTTTTTCTCATAACAAATATATTGCCCAAATCTTAATTTTTGGAATAGTTATTATGTGTGTGGGGTGCCAAAAAGAGCTTACCGGTGCTGTATTTACATTTGGTTGTAAAGTGCAGCAATGGTCTGATTTGGATTCTGCCGGAAACCCAATTGCAACCTATAATTATAGCTACGACAGTACTACGGGCAAACCAATACTATTGCTATACAACGATATAGGTAGCGGTGCCAACCAAATTGTGGTTCCGGTTTTTAACAAAGACACGGTGTATTTTAATACCGGATCGTATGCAGCATTAGACAATAGTAAACGTATTTACCGCCTTGAAGAACGCAACTCAGTAAATCCTGATGCACCTGATGGCATTTACTTTTACACATACGATGCCAGCGGGCATATAGCCACCAGAACCTACGATAATGGTACGGGTACAGAAACCACCACCTATACCTTTA
>JAYUOV010000135.1:0-4802 GCA_043760535.1 Chitinophagaceae bacterium | reverse complement strand
ACCGTTTGTAAAATCACTTTCATTCTCCAATAACTATTTTTGCTTATTTTACAAGCAATTATCCATAAAACATGAAACTAAAACTTTGCTCCTTGGCTTTAGCATTCGCTCTATCTGCTGCTTCTCAAAACGAAGCCTTATGGCTCCGTAATCCGTCCATCAGCCCCGATGGCGGCACAATCGTATTTACCTATAAAGGCGATTTATATACCGTGCCTGCCACAGGAGGTACGGCTGCTCTGCTAACCATGCACGAAGCCCACGATTATATGCCAGTGTGGAGTCCCGATGGAAAACAAGTGGCTTTTGCCAGCGACCGGTATGGAAACTTCGATGTATTTATAATGCCAGTTGCTGGTGGCGAAGCCAAACGACTTACTTATCACAGCAGCGGCGAAATGCCGTACAGTTTTTCACCCGATGGCAAAACGATATTGTTTGGTGCTGCCCGTTTAGATGCTGCTGCTAACCGCCAGTTTTCTACAGGAAGCATGCCCGAATTGTACAGCGTTTCTGTAAATGGTGGCCGCATTAGTCAGGTATTTACTACGCCAGCCGAAGAAGTAAAAATGAGTGCCGATGGCAAAAGAATTTTTTACCATGATAAAAAAGGTGGCGAAAATATTTGGCGGAAACACCACACCAGCGCCATTGCCCGGGATATTTGGGTGTACGATGCGGTAACTGGTACACATAAAAAATTAACCAGTTTTGCAGGCGAAGACCGCAATCCTGTTTTGGCAGATAATGATAAAACCATTTTTTACTTAAGTGAAGCCAGTGGTAGTTTTAATGTATATAAGATGAATGCCGATGGAAGCAATACCACCGCCATTACCAATTTTAAAACGCATCCGGTACGGTTTTTAAGTGCTGCTAAAAGTGGAACGCTGTGTTTTGGTTACGATGGCTATTTATATACCTATGCAAATGGCCAAAGCAAAAAGCTACAGGTAATTATTAACGCAGATACCCGCAGTACCAACGAACGCATTATGCCAGTAACATCAGGTGTAGGTAATATGAAATTATCACCCAATGGCAAGGAAGTGGCCTTTGTGTATCGTGGCGATGTTTTTGTGAGCAATGCCGATGGCAGCGGCACTAAACAAATTACCAAAACACCCGAAGCAGAATCTGATATTACTTGGCATAGCGATGGCCGCATGATTGTGTATGCCAGCGAACGGAATGGTAAATGGAGCATTTACAAAAGCGAAATCAGCCGCAAGGAAGAACCGTATTTTTTTGCCAGTACCCTTATTAAAGAAGCGTTATTAATTACTGCCGATAAAAGTGTACAAAGCCCCGAACTAAGCCCTAACGGAAAAGAACTAGCCTATGTAGAAAACTTTAATACATTAAAAATATTTAATGTGGCTACAAGCCAAAGCAGAACAGTTATTAACCAAAAAGAGTGGCTAAGCTGGGGTGATGGTGGCCACGATGCAAGCTGGAGCCCCGATAGTAAATGGCTGCTTGTAAGTTTTGCTGAGCAGGGTATTGGCAATAGCGAAATAGGTATTCTTAGTGCCGATGGCAAAACCAAACTAACCAATATTACCCAAAATGGTTTTGGCGATGCCAACCCGCATTGGATGATGGGTGGCAAAATGATGCTCTGGTTCAGCGACCGAGACGGCTTGGCCAGTAAAGCCAATAGCGGCAATAGCCAAACTGATGCATACGGCCTGTTTTTTACCCAAGATGCATGGGATAGTTATAGGCTAAGTAAAGACGAAGCCTTATTAATGAAAGACGTTAAAGAGAAAGCAGAAAAAGCAGATACCACTAAGAAAGTAACAATAAAAAAAGATAGTGTTGTAATAGACTGGGCTACACTAGAAACCCGTAAGACTCGCCTAACTATACATAGCAGCAGCCTTAACGATGCACTGGTAGATAAAGATGGCGAAAACATATATTACCTGGCTCGTTTTGAAAAAGGGGTTAACCTATGGACAACCAACCTGCGTACCAAGGAAACTAAAATTCTGGCACCACTGGGCGCCATGAGCGCCAGTAATATGCAATGGGATAAAGATGGCAAAAAGATTTTTTTACAAATCGATGGTGGCATTGCCAAAATAGATGCGGCAAGCGGTAAAACAGACCGCATCAGCATTAGTGGCGATATGCTTTTAGATGTGGCTGCCGAACGGCAGATTATGTACGACCATGTGGTACGACGCACCAGCGACATTTTTTACAAGCAGGGTTTTCATGGTATTAACTGGCAGCAAATGGGTAAGGATTACCGCAAATTTTTACCCCATATTGGCAACGGCTACGAGTTTAGCGAATTGCTGAGTGAGCTTTTGGGCGAACTGAATATTAGCCATTGTGGTTCTAGTTACAGCGGTAACGGTGCTAATGCAGATGCTACTGCTTCACTGGGCATTTTCCTTGATTATAACTTTAAAAATAATGGGGTAAAAATTGAAGAAGTAATAGCCGGCGGGCCACTAGATAAAGCTGGCTTTAACATTACACCCGGCACTATTATAGAAGCTATAGATGGCGAAACGATTACTGCCGAAAAAGACCTGCCACAATACCTAAACCGCAAGGCTGGCAAAAATGTACTACTTACCATCAACGAAAATGGAAAGACAAGAGAACTGGTGATTAAGCCAATAAGCATTGGTGAGGAAAACCAGCTTCTCTACAAACGTTGGGTAAAACGCAATGCCGACGAAGTAGAGAAACTGAGCAATGGCCAGTTGGGTTATATCCATATTCCGGGTATGAATGATGGTGCTTACCGTACAGCAATAGAAGAGGCGATGGGTAAATACGCCGGCCGTAAGGCGTTGGTGGTAGATACTCGAAACAATGGTGGTGGCGACCTTGTGGCCGACCTGGCTATGTGGCTCAGCGGCAAGCGTTTTATAGAATATAGCAACGACCGTGAAGTAGCGAATTACGAACCCACGTTTCGCTGGAATAAACCAAGTATTAGCTTAGCAAACGAAGCAAACTACAGCGACGGACACTGCTATGCATTTACATACCAATACCTGAAACTGGGTAAGCTGGTGGGTATGCCCGTACCTGGCACCTGTACCTTTGCCGGCTGGGAGCAATTGCAGGATGGCCAAACACGCTGGGGCGTACCGCCAATGGGTGCCCGTATGATGGATGGCAAATACCTTGAAAATTACCAAACCGAACCCGATATTAAACAAATGAACGAATACACGCAGGTAAACAAGGGTAAAGACCAACAGTTGGAAGCCGCAGTGGCGGCTTTGCTGAAAGAGTTATAGTAAAGAAACAATGGTATAATAGATATATTGATGCTATTTTTTTAGTAACGAAAGTTAGCGTAATGGACATTTTGGAGGGGTTCATTTCTCCATGTTATTTCCGCCCTCAGAAAGGTGGTTTAATTTTTATGTATCAAGAAAAACGGAACTAAGCTCTTTTAGAGAGCAACTTGTAATAGAAAAAAAACTTGATGGTTTTGGATTGAAATGTAATATGGCTATTACATTTTGTAATTGCCATATTATTTTGATGACCTATGCCTTAAAAAATCCATCTATACACCTCTTTTTTCTTACAATATACAATCCGGTATGGTTATGTATTTTGTTGTTCCAATAGGTATTATGTCCATCAATGGTATTGGTGGTTGGGTATTTTTTTTGCTCTATATTATGTTGTGCCATACAAATACAATATGGAAGATGCGTTTTAAATATAGTGTAGGTACTCCTCTGTAGTTTGATAACATATCTTTTTTGCTAATAAAATCAGCTTTTCTTTCATTTAAAAATGTATCACATTTACTATACAAAAACTGCGGCCTACCTTAACATTTTCTTTATCTCTTAGTTTCAATAGTAGAGTAAGCTCCCACAACACTTTACTGGATTGCATTTTAGGTTTTCTGGTAAAGTACTTTCTTACTATTACCGCCTCATGAAAGTTACACTTTGGCCCCGGTGTCTCTTTCTCAAAAATGGGAACAATCCTTTTCGCCTATCGCAAAATATTGCCTGTACTTTATGCACCTACGGGCTATTTTTTTAATGCCGTTAAAGTAAAAATTATTGGTTTCTTGTTCCACATATTACTTGGATAAAGCTTGCTAACTTAAAGTGTTTTTAAACACCATCATGCCAAAAGTTTTTTCCAAATTAGTGGTGTCCATCGGCAAATTGGCAACACTTATAAAGTAGGGTTGTGGAATCGATTTAACACTGTCAATTTTTCGTTAGATGGTCTCTTTAGAACTACAATTTTTGGCTGCAAGCTGTGTATATGTTTGTTTGCTGCTAGCATATTCCTGCTAAAAAATTTGCCTATCAAGCCTTACACCTCCAATAAACTTTCTTTTGCAGCTTGCACATGCACAGTGTTGCAATCCATTGTAAAGACCACAATTGGAAACAATTTTGCACCCGCAAAATGTATTTTTTTTATTCAAGACCTTTCGTTTTATTAAAGCTAATAACACAAAGGGGTGCATTTAAAATTGTCGCAACCTTTTTTACCCCCTGTCCCCTAAAGGGGTGCCTCTCAGCAGTCTTTCATTTGTATTTACAAAGTTTTGATGAGCGACAATTTTAAATGCACCCACACAAAGGCTTCTAGAATATTTTACCTCCAAAATGTTTATTAATCCAGTTTTATAAGAAAAGAACTTTAGAATATTAAAAGCTTTTTTATGCAAAAAGGACTCCTGTTTACGATAACAGGAGTCCTTTAAATATTGCCCAATAAAATTGATAGAATTTCTAGATAGGTTTGTACTTTAAGAATAAAGTTTCAGAAACCTACTGTCAACTTGTGGC
>JAYUOV010000134.1:0-14385 GCA_043760535.1 Chitinophagaceae bacterium | reverse complement strand
TCTCCTTTACAACCCTGTACAGAAGTGGCAGAAAGAGATACAGTAAATGGACCAACACTGGTATAGATATGCGATGGCGATTGTACGGTTGCTGAATTAGGATTCGATCCGGTTGCATTCGGGTCGCCAAAGTTCCAGGCATAAATGAAGTTCGTTAATTGTGCATCGCCAATGGTGGTAGCATCGGTAAAATTTACGAATGCATTGGGTAGGCAGGTTGCACTAAAGTTGAAATCTGCAACTGGCCTAACTCTGGTTACTACCTCCACAGTATCTTGCGAAGCACAACCTGGATTGGTGGCAAAAGCCGTTTTTACAATATATTTTTGGGTAAAAGAATTACTGCTTGCGTTATCCAGGCTCACTTTTGGGTTACTGCTTGTAGCATCGCTTAAGCCAGTTGAAGGGCTCCATAAGTAAGTATATAGTGGGTTCAGCGTGCCGCCAAGCTGTGCTGAATCTTTTGGACAAATAGCTATATCTGATCCTGCGAAAGAAGGCGGCATGTCGGTATAAATAACTGCATTTTTTATAGAATGCCTATCTGTAAATCCGCCAGTACTGGCGGTAAAACCAAAGTAGCCCGGAAAATTAAATGTTTGAAAAGCAGAGAGGTACAAGACATTATTTACGAACACCGAAACATTGCCCTGGTCGTATTCTATTTTGCAATGGTTGTAGTCGTTTCCACGTAAAAACCAAAGGGTGCCATCGTTGTTGCTGCGGGTTGGCTGCCCATTGCATTCATCGTAGCCTGTTCCCCATCTTATTTGTATTTTGGGTATAGCATCGCTGCCACAGTTTCGCCAGGTATCAAAACAAATTTTTAGGCCATTGGCGTTGCCAGGAATGCCAAGCCCTCCGCCATTAATAGTACCTATTGGCGGCTTATCCAGATAACAAAACGATAAGCCGTCGGCCTGATTTCCATCAAAAATTCTAAAATCAAATTCGGCATACCACTTGCGGCAGGCACTGAGGTTAATAGGTGTTTGGTAAAAAATGGAGCCAGAACTGCTATTTACAGGGTTGGTTAAAATGACTTCACTATTGCCAGTACCTACGGGTGTATTGCCTGTGGTACAAGCACCTTGCATATTCCATCCACTCGTATTTACAGGACTTCCTTCCAGTTTTGCAAATACATAAGTTTGTGCTTGTACATTGCTATAAGCAAATTGAAGTATCATTAAACAAACGGCATATCGTAGAAGCATTGTCATTTTTATAAATAGGCAGTTGGGCATGAATGATAATAAATTGAGTATAGCCCATTAAAAAGTGTTTATCCATTTACTACCATTCCCTTTAAAAAAAACCATAAAGCAATTTGCAAGCAAACAAATAAACACTTTCCATTTTTATCTTAATAAGGTTAGCGACCCTGTAATTGGTTTTCTTCCATTTTTAGGATCTACTATGTAGTAATAAACGCCTACCGGCAAATCGGTTCCGTTGAGCTTTCCATCGAAAGGCTTGTTATAACCTACGCTTGTAAATACGATTCTGCCATACCTGTCGAATAACTGTATGGTAGCACCAGGGTACGACTCAAGGTATTGAATCGTCCAGGTATCATTAATACCATCTTTATTTGGGCTAAATGCATTGGGAATAACAGGTGCTAATAATAATTTTACAAAAACTTCATCGTCTTTGGCACATCCACCATCGGCAGTTACTACTAGTTTGTAGGTAATATCAGTCTGAGGCATTATTACAGTAGGTGTAAGAATGCTGTCTTTATCAAGCCAGGTTGCGGGTGTCCAGCGGTAATTATAACCAGTGGCATTGGTAGCAGTGGCATTAATTTTTACCTGCCCGCCTTGTAATAGTACCAAATCCGGACCAGCATTTACAGTTGGGTAAGCATATACTATTACCTGTTTTGTAGCTGTATCGCTAAAGCATCCCTTGGTAGATTTAGCATACAGTTTTACATTGTAGGTACCCGGCGTACTATAAAGGTGGCTCATGTTTTGCATGGTGCCGCTGCGGTTATCGCCAAAATTCCAAAACCAGTTGGTAAGTGTTTGGTTTAATGGATTTGTTTGATCGGTAAATGCAATCACATCACCCAAACAAACAAATGGTGGCAAGGCTGTAAAATCTGCTAAAGGCTGGGGGTTTACATCTGTAAGTATTTTTATTTTAGTATCCACACAGCCATTATTGCTGGTTACGGTTAACGATACATTGAATGGCCCTGCAGTACTGTAATTATATAAAGGATCTTTTTGCGTAGCAGTACCACCATCGCCAAAACTCCAGGCATAAGTAAACTGAGATTCGGTGCCATCGGCAATCGTACTCGTATTAGTAAATTGTGCAGCTCCTGAAGGCAAACAAACGGTAGGCATTGTAAAATCTGGCTTAGGTTGCTGGTTTACTACCACCGTTTTTGTAACAGGAATACTGGTACAGCCACTATCAGTTACCACTTGTAACTCAGCAGTAAAGCTGCCAGCCAATGCATATATGTGGGTAAATGGATTGCCATTGGTATTATTCTGTGTGGTGGTATCGCCAAATTTCCATTTCCACTGTGCCACGCTGCTGAAGTTTGCTACAGAAGAATCGTTAAAAGTAACGGCCTTTGTTTCGCAGGTTGGAGCTGAGTAACCAAATTTGGCAACCGGCCTTGGCCAAACAGTTTTTGTTTGGGTGATAGAATCACGACAACCCGCATTGGAAATGTACAGGTAGTTAATAGTATGCGTGCCCACTCCTGCAGCTACCGGAGTATACAAGCCTGTGGCACTTACGCCGGGTCCGCTATAAGTAAACGTACCGGGTACACCACCAGTTTCTGATGCCTGCAAAATCTGCACCGGAACGCCATCTAGGCAAATGCCTGGTGTAGTTGTAAAACGGGTTTTTGGGCTGGCATTTAATGTTAAGCTTCTTATAGTATCATCCACACAGATACCACCAGAGTAGGCAAGGAAACGAATCTGAATGGTTTTGGTTAAAGGCGACTGAAAATTTGGATATAGGTGGTTGTAAATTTTATCTGATGCCGGCAAATCATCCACATCTTTAATAGTGGGATTATTAGCCCAATCCCAGAAAATTTCTGTTTTGGTAATTAACCCAAAATTAACGGATGACTTATTTTGAATCTCCACCTTTATATTGCTACAAAGTGTATTGCTGTTTAAAATATTGTAGCTGGCTATTGGCTTATCTCCATTTACGCCCAATTGTTTAACCAATGTATGAACACAGCCATTGTTGCTGGTAATGGTTAGCGTTACGGTATAATTACCAGCCGCTGCATATTTGTGTTTCGGGTCTTTTAGGGTAGATGTATTGGGGTTTGCCGGACTGGAATTAGCTAGATCGCCAAAATTCCAGGAATATGTAAAATTGCCGGCTGTACCATCCGAAATGTAGCTGCTATCTAAAAACTGTGCAAAAGCATCGCTTAAACAAACTTCGGGTAAAATAAATGCAGCAACCGGCTGAGCGTTGATGGTAATTATTTTACTCACCGTATCTGCTTTACAACCCTTATCTGTAAATACAAAAAGCTTTACAGTATAGGGCCCAGCGGCTGCATAAGTATGGTTAAATGGATTTCCATTGGTGGTATCCACTACCCTACCATCTCCCATTGTCCAGTACCAGCGGGTAATATTACCCACACTTGGTGTACTTTGGTTGGTAAATAAAACTTGTTTTGTTTCGCAAATAGGAGCCGAATTAATAAATGCACCTACCGGTAAAGGGTTTACAATATGGGGTTTTGTAACCGTATCACTAACACACCCTTGGTTAGAACTAACTACAAGTTTTACCTGAAACGTTCCAGCAGCAGCATATAAAATTGTAGGGCTGCTGGTAGTCCCATTCATTGTTTGGCCGTTGGCAAAATTCCAATACCAATTGGTAAGTGTTTGGTTGGCTGCCGAACTAATATTGGTAAAGAGAGTAGAATCCCTAAGACAAACTTCTGCTGGTACCTTAAAATCTGCTATTGGTTTTGCATAAATAGAATCGAACAGTTTGGTAGTAGTGGCCACACAACCATCTTTACTAGTAACTATAAGCGCCACATTAAAAGGGCCAGTACCTACGTAGAAATGTATCGGGTTTTTTACAGAATCAATACCGCTATCGCCAAAATTCCATTTGTATTTAAAAAGGCTGGCACTGCCATCACTTATGGTGCTAAGGTCGTTAAACCGGGCACTGTCGGGCAGGCATACACGTGGTAAAGTAAAGTTCACCTGTGGTGTTGGGTTAATAACAAGGGTGTCTATAAAAGCAAAACTTTTACAGCCGGTATTGGTTTCTACCACTAATCTAATGTAGTATGTTCCAGCAGTTGGGTAAGTAATAATTCTGGATGCATTGGTAGTTAATGTATCTTTTTGGCCATTGCCATAATCCCAATACCATTTTGTTAAAGTACCCGAAGCTATGCTGCTGCTGTCGGTAAATGTAACTGGTACACCGGGGCAATTAGGATTGCTAACTCCAAATTTTGGAATAGGCGGCGATGAGATATTAAAGATTTTAGTAGTATCAGCTAAACACCCAACATCTGTAATAATGCTGAGCTTTACAGGAAAGGTTCCTCCGGCAGTATAAAGTTTGGTTGGGTTTTTTACAGAATCGGTCGTCATGTCTCCAAAATCCCAATTCCATTTAACCACCTGCCTACCCTGTGCATTGCTGGAATCAATAAACTTTACAGAGTCGGTTAAGCAGCCCGTATGTAAAAAATCCCAATTAGCTTTTGGCTTTTCGAAAACCTGAATATCGTAATCTATTTCATTTACACCGCTGCAACCTTCTGATGTTGGGTTGGTAGCAACTACTGTAATGGGATAAGTACCAACGGTATTATATATATATGGTGTAGTAAGCCTGTAGAGGTATACAGTTTTGCCATCTACTAAAAAATTAGAATCTGCAACAGGATTATTAGTTGTAATGTTTGGGAACGTACCCTTAAAATCCCACACCAGCTTTGTAGCCTGATAAGGTAGCGTAATGGCAATATTGAAAGGCGTATTGACACAGGTAGCAGGAAAAGCAACCGTTCCAAAAGGGTTTTTAATAATTATGGTTTGAAACAGGTCTTTAATATTGGTACCTGCATTGTAACCGTAACTTTCTGCCGCTCCATAACCATAAGCAATGGCATTAAAACCCGAGTCGGAAAGTATGGTATGCTGCCCGGCAACAACACCCTGTGCAGCACCCAACTGCGCATAAGAATACCCTGGCAGTTGTGGGTGTGGAATAAATGAACTAACACGAGGAATATTATCCAAACGAAATGAAGCTACTCCATTTGTTGGAATAATTACATTAATAAAGTGAGCCGAAATAGCAAAGTTGGGTGTTGAGTTCAGTATCACTTTTGCAATATTTTGCTCTATCGGGCTCAGGTAAATTACTTCAGGATCTCCGGTACCTCCATTACCACACTGGCCAGCGGTAGTAATGTATTGTGCTACAGTAATCGTTTTATCAGCACTAATAAAGAAAGGCGTATTGGATTGACCTAACTGGTAGTAAAAATTTCCAACAAGACCAGTTTGTGTTACACCATTTACCTGTACTACTGTTGTAGGGTCGGAAACGCAAATTCTAAAATAATTATTCGGAAAGTTAGCCGTCGGTGCCGTTAGAAAACGCTTGCCCCAGGCAGTTTTAGGGAAAGACTGAACCATGTAATTGTCTGCAGAGTTATTATTTGCTCCAATAGGGCAAGAGATATTTATTTTTCCGCTACCAGAAAAAACAGCGATGGGCTTGCAGCCTGTAGCTGCGGTACTAATGCTACGAATTTTACTACCGGTAAGATCTACTCCATTATTACCTGTTGTAATCCCAAGTGCATTAAAGACTTCTCCTTGCTGTAAATTAAAAGTATAAGTTTGGCCTGCCAACATTGTTTGTGTATTGGCAGATGGTATTACTTCTATTGTGGTAGTTCCGGTATCGGTAGCAACTGCATAAAAAAAACAGTTAGAACTTACCTCGTTAGAAAATTGTGCAAAATTGATAGAGTAATATTCCCTGCCTAATGTATTGGTAGGGAACAAAAGAGTGGCACCCGATACATTATTATTATATATGTGTGCATAAGCTACAATGGGTTTATCGGCAGTTACATGTATGCCTTTATTACTTACTCCTTCTGCAGTAAGCCTGGCATCTTGTGTTCCTGATTTGGGCAATCCTGTTGTGGAAAAAATGGTATTTGCAGGTATGGCGTATGTGGCAGTGTAACCCAAAGCAGGTATGGCAACTGTAACATTGGTAAAAGTTTCCGTAGCAAAATACAATACCATTTGCTGGGTGTTTCCAGCAGCTTGGGTCATCCTGCAATGCCAGCCATAACCAACCCAAAAATCTTTACCCTTGTTTGAAAAATCCTGTGCAAATGATGTAAAGGCGGCAAGACCTAGAATAAACAGAAAAACAATCCTTTTCATGTACAATAGTTAATGTTAAATTTTAAATAGCCAAATTAGGCAAATAATGGCATTAATACAGTTCTTTATTAAGTAACAAAGTTTCTTAGTGCCAAGATGTAATGTTGGAGGCTACAACTCCAATTTTTGTTGCCTTATGCCATTAAAATAAACTGGGCCTGCGGGCCTGTACAAAAAAGCAGGTCGATTACAGAAAGGCTAGGTGTAAATGGCTGTCTATCGGCAAATACCTGAATGTAATTTGGAGATTGGGGATTGGGGGTTAGGGATTGGGGATTTGTGAGGTTTGTGAGGTTTGAACCCTGATATGAATTGGTGTAGGTAAGTTGCCCATTCCACTTTAACCAATTAGTTAGCAAGTGCAATACTTCCATATTTAGATCCAGTAGGTAGGTATGTTTTTTTGTAAGTAGCTTTTCAATTGGTTCAAAATAGTAATCAAAAAAAGGGGATTTGGAGTAGCAACTTCTAATGGCCCGTTGCTGATTGGTATGCCAGCGGCTGCTGTTATTTATGGTAAGGTCTTTCACCAAAGCCTTTTGTTCGCGGCCACCCACAAGTGGAACGCTTAAAGTGATTACGCCTTCGGCTCCTAAAATTTTACAACGGTTCATTAGTCCCTGTTTCTGGTAATTTTCGCATTGCTCAATAGTTACTTCCTGCAGCTGTAAAAAAAATTGCATCCAGAAAATAGAAGGAAAATACTGAGTAGAAAAAACCATTATGGATTTATGATTTGTGATTTTGGATGTATGATTTCTGATGTATGATTTCTGATTTGTATAGCCAGATTTTAGCACTTCCATTTTACCCAACGCCTTAAACCTTACACCTTAAAAATGGCGATTCGGAATTACATTGCAGCTTATGAAAAAAACAAGTGTTGGTTTATGCTTTCTTTTTTTAAGCCTTTTATTTTCCGCCTGCGGCGAAGTAAAAGATTTTGAATTTAAAAAAATTGAAAGCTGGAAGATTAATGGGCTTGGTATTGGCAGCAGTTCTATTTCTGCAAGGTTGTTGTTTTACAATCCCAACTCATTTACTGTTACCTTAAAACAACTGCAAGGCGATGTGGCAGTAGATGGCAATGACCTTGGAAAATGCATATCCGATAGTTTTGTACGTATAAAATCGAAACAGGAATTTCTTTTACCGGTGGAAATAGAACTCAAAACTGGTGCTTTGTTAATGGGCGGCCTTGCTTTTTTAGGTAAAGATTCGCTGCTCGTAAAGTTTAAAGGCTTTATGAGAGTAGGCCGGAGCGGTGTTTTTGTAAACTACAAGTTTGATAGTGAAAGTAAGGTGGCGGCTAAGTTTTGATGGTGCTTTGGTTGCAAGTTGACAATTGAAAATCACCGGTTACCAGTACACAAGCTTTTATTCGAATCAACCAATGAACCACTTATTTAATTCCCGATTTTTTCTTCTTCGGTACGCCTCCCCCATCTTCCACTTTTTTGCAGCAAATAGGTAGTTTTTTATAGTAATCAATATTGGCTACTACATCGTCTGCATCAAAGCCGGCATTGGCAATAGCGGTTTTTAATTCTTCAATATTGGTACGGTCTGGGTACCATTGTACCAGCGTTACGCCACGCTTAAAAATTACATTCAGCTTTATTAAGCCATCCACCTGTTTTGGTACGGCAGCTTCTATTATCGTTTTACAATCAATACATACGGCTGTTGGTGTTTTAATTTCAGCAGATTGTTTTTTGGGCATTTGTGCTAATGCTACCATAGCAAACAGGCTACAAAACGATAATAGGAATAGTATTTTTTTCATGGGTACTTAGTTTAAGAAATTATTTACAATTTTTTCAAGGTCTGTGGTTGGTGAGAACACCAGCCATGGCGATTGCAGTTCTAATTTTAGTTGTTAGAGGAAACACCAACATCGGCGGCCGAAAGTCGATTTCTAAATTTAGTATTTACAAAATGATTGCAATGCTAAAGAAAATGCAATAAAATCTACCTGCCCCATGTATCGGGGCTTATCCGCCATTCGTTTAGCAAATCCTGTTGTTCGGCAGTTACAATACCTTTTTCTACAGCCTTTTCTATTAAAGCCGAGTAGTTAGTAAGCGACATATATTTTACACCTGCTGCGGCAAAAGCTTCGGCAGCTTGTGGAAAGCCGTAGGTAAAAATGGATACCATACCAGCAATTTCGTAACCAGCTTTTTTTAGCACTTCTACCACTTCCAAACTGCTTTTGCCGGTGCTTACCAAATCTTCTATTACCAGTACTTTTTTACCTGGTTCCACATGGCCTTCTATCTGGTTGCCAAGGCCATGTTCTTTGGGTTTTGGCCGTACGTAAATATAAGGTAGCTTTAACTGATCTGCGGCCATGGCACCCCAGGCAATACCGGCCGTGGCCACACCAGCCAGCAGTTCCGCATCCTGAAAATGTTCGAATATGATGCTGCACATTTCACTTTTTACAAAATCGCGGATGTATGGAAATGATAATACTTTTCGGTTGTCGCAATAGATGGGACTTTTCCAGCCGCTTGCCCAGGTAAACGGAGCATCTGGGCTAAGCTTTACGGCTTGTATTTGTAACAGTTTTTCAGCGGTTGCTTTTTCGTTGGTCAAAATAAATGATTGAAGGTTATTGTTAGGTTGAAAACACGAATGTCGGGGTACAATTTGATTTTACCGAAGTTGATTTGCCATAAAGTAGCTAATGCAAAAAATAGCACCAATTTAACAATAAAAATTGGGGCAATAAGTAATTAATTGTGGTATTTATAGTACCAAATAGCAAGTTTAAATTTTAATATATTTACCATTGACTTACGACTAACTATTTCAAAAATGTTCTTCGTGAACTTTGGTACTTAGCGGCAAAAAAACACTTTGCTTTGCAACCATGAACGCTTTAAAAATTTACATAGGCGAAAAGCCCTTTTTTGTAGTTGAGAATCTGGATAATAATCTGCAACAACTGGCAGCTACACATGGCACTATTATGCTCAATCATGCAGATACTTTAAGTTTAAAAAAAGCCGTTGATGATTTGGAAAATTCACCTGCTAAAGTTGTAATTGTGTTAACCAATACCGTAGATATTATTGTAAAAAAATTAAAAACCATTTTAGTTTTTATACAGGCTGGTGGCGGATTGGTGCAAAATAACAACGCTGAATTTCTATTTATTTACCGCCGTGGCAAATGGGATTTACCCAAGGGTAAACTAGACGAAGGCGAAACCATAGAACAATGTGCCGTACGGGAAGTAAACGAAGAAACCGGTCTTGAAAATATAATTTTAGGAGAGCTGCTTTTGCATACCTGGCATGTATATTACGGCTGGGGACAGCATGTACTAAAACAAACAAGCTGGTATAAAATGAGCTGCCCTGCCGGGCAAATGTTAACACCACAAACAGCAGAAGACATTAGCGAAACTACCTGGCTGAAAAAGGAAGATTGGGGTAAGGTGTTGGAGAATACGTTCCCTTCAGTTGTAGATGTTTTGAATTACATGTAGAGACGCCATGCTGGCGTCTAAATACAGGTATATGAATTGGGTAACGTATTTATGAAGAATTCAAACTAAATTTTTTATCTGCAAGATTCAGACGCCAGCATGGCGTCTCTACATGGATTTTCGTTTCAAAACTGCGACTGTTAACCTGCTAATGCAGCATAACTTCCCAGCCTCGTCGTGTATTTTAATATCCCAAACGTGGGTTTGTGCACCAATGTGGATAGGCGTGCAGGTGGCTGTTACAAAACCCTGCCGAGCACTACGAATATGGTTGGCATTTATTTCAAGCCCAACACACATAAATTTTTCATGGTTTATAATTAATGCACTTGCTACACTGCCTAGTGTTTCGGCCAATGCCACAGAGGCTCCACCATGCAAAAGCCCATAAGGTTGTGTGGTACGATGATCTACCGGCATGGTTCCCTTAAGGTAATTCTCTCCTATTTCAGAAAATTGCATTCCAAGATGTTCGCCCATATTACCATTTCCAAGGTGGAGAATATCTGTAAGTTGTAGGTCTTTTTTATACCAGATCATAAAACGATTTGAAATTGAGAAAATGAAGTGTACTTCTGTAATTGTTCAATAGTAGCAATCAGTTGAATGGAGTCCCGTAATGCTACGGGATTAAGAACGTTCGCCACAAATGTTTAATCAGGGAAAGGCTTTCGCCGGGTTTATAAAGAAATTATTTTTTACTAAGCTTGATGGTGTTGATTACTTCTGCCGGAAGAAACTGACTTACATCGCCACGATTACGTAAAACATCTCTTACCAATGTAGAAGCTACTGATGTAAACTGCGGGGAACATGTAAGAAACACGGTTTCAATTTTTTTATCTAGGCTGCGGTTCATATCGGCAATTGCCTTTTCGTATTCAAAATCGCTTACGTAACGGATGCCACGCAAAATGAATTTAGCACCTACTTCGTTACAGCAGTTTACGGTTAATCCTTCGTAAGCCACGGCTTCTACTTTGGGGTTGTCTTTGTAAATATCCAGTATCCATTGTAGGCGCTGCTCTTCGCTATACATGGGTTTTTTATTAGCATTGCGGCCTATACCTACTACCAGTTTATCAAACAATGGCATAGCCCTGTCAATAATATCGAGGTGACCCAAAGTTATGGGGTCGAAGGTTCCGGGAAAGAGGGCTATGCGCATATTTAGATTTGCAATTTTTTAATTGGGATTTACGATTTGTTCAAATTATTTAAGACTCATTACAACTCACCACTCAGGTTTTGCTGCTCAATAAATACAGCACTGCCATTCTTACGGCCACGCCATTCTGTACCTGATCCAGGATGATGCTGTGGTGGCTGTCGGCCACGTCACTATCTATTTCTACACCACGGTTTATAGGGCCGGGGTGCATAATTAGGATTTCTTTATTCAGGCTATCGAGCATTTTCTTTTTTACACCATAAGCCAGATTGTATTCTCTCAAAGATGAAAACAATACCTGATTTTGCCGCTCCAATTGTATGCGTAACACGTTGGCAGCATCGCACCATTGCAGGGCTTTCATTACGTCATATTCCACCCGCACATGGAGTGCTTCGGCTATGTATTTGGGGATGAGTGTTGGCGGCCCGGCCACGGTTACTTCGGCACCCATTTTGGTTAGCAGGTAAATATTACTGAGGGCTACACGGCTATGCATGATGTCGCCGATTATAGCTATTTTCTTTCCCTGTAGTGTACCTAGTTTTTCTTGTATAGAAAAGGCATCGAGTAAGGCTTGTGTTGGATGCTCATTGATACCATCGCCGGCATTAATAATAGCGGCATCTATATGTTTGGCCAAAAAATGTGGGGCTCCACTTGCACTATGGCGCATCACTACCATATCCACTTTCATGCTTAGGATATTGTTCACCGTATCCAGCAAGGTTTCGCCTTTAGAAACAGAGGAACTGCTTGCAGCAAAATTGATGCTATCGGCACTCAATCGTTTTTCGGCTAGCTCAAAAGAAATTCGGGTACGGGTGCTGTTTTCGTAAAAAAGATTAACGATGGTAACATCACGAAGCGATGGAACTTTCTTTACCGGTCGTTGTAAAACTTCTTTGAATTGTGCTGCTGTGGAAAGAATTAAGGAAATATCTTCTGGCAGCAGGTCTTTAATTCCGAGGAGATGTTTGGTAGAAAGGCTCATTAAAAAACGAAGTTAATAGGTAAAGGTTCAAGTTGCAAGTGTCAAATACTAAGTCAAAGAATTGAATGTTCTAGTCAATCAACACAACCTCATCGATACCGTCTTTTTCGGCCCATAAAACTTTTACTTTTTGCGATATAATCGTATCAATCATTTTGCCTGTATAATCAGGCTGAATGGGTAGCTCACGGCTAAAGCGGCGATCTATTAGTACGCATAATTCTACCTTGGCCGGGCGGCCAAAATCAAGCAAAGCATCCAATGCTGCCCGGATGGTTCGGCCAGTGTATAGCACATCATCCAGAATCACAACTTTTTTATTTTCAATAGAAAACGGAATGTCGGTTTCGTTGGCAATATGCAGTTGTTTCCGCACATCGTCGCGGTAAAAGGTAATATCTAGTTTACCATATTGTATGTGGGATGAAAATTGCTGTAATACTGCCACCAACCGGTTGCTGAATGCAATGCCACGGGGCTGAATCCCAATTAAAACCGTATCGGTAAAGTCGCTATGATTTTCGGCAATTTGATGGGCAAGCCGGCCAATAGTAAGGGATAATTGTTTATCGTTGAGAATGGTTTTCAAAGCCTTTTTTTTAGGGCAGCAAGATAAGTAACAAAGGTTCAAGAATACAAGATTCAGGGTTGAAGGGATTAGGGATTAGAGATTAGGGATTAGGGGCAAGATTCAAGTTTTCTATATTCGTGGCAATGGTTTAATACTGGCATCTTGAACCCTGAACCCTGAACCCTGAACACCTAAACCTTGTATGGGTTTGTTAAAAAACCGCCGTTCATCAATCATTGTAATAAAGGCGACAAATTGACTGTGTAGGTTACTTACCTTCACCATTATAAAAAAATCAACATGAAAAAAGTAACATTAGGATTGCTCCTGACTGCATTTGCCGCTATTGCTGTTGCCCAAGATAAGGGAATGAAATTTGAACACAATACCAGTTGGGAGCAGGTTTTGGCCAAAGCCAAAGCTGAAAACAAATTCATATTTGTAGATGCTTTTACCACCTGGTGTGGCCCATGCAAAATGATGAGTAAAAATATTTTTCCGCTAGAAGAAGTTGGTAATTTTTACAATGCCAATTACATTAATCTAAAAATACAATTGGATACCACCAAAGAAGACAACGATGAAGTAAAAAGTTGGTTTGCCGCAGGCAAAGTAATTGCTGATATGTATAATGTAAAGGCTTTTCCCACTTATTTAATGTTTAGCCCAAACGGCGAAATTGTACACAGGGCCGTAGGCTCTTCAGATGCTGCAAAGTTTATAGCCAAAGGCAAGGATGCTATTAACCCTGATAAACAATATTATACTTTAAAACGCCAGTACGAAGCCGGTAAAAAGGAAGAACAATTTTTATACACTTTAGCCAAAGCAGCTACCGATGGCTACGACCAGCCATTTTCTAAACAGATTACTGACGAATATTTAGCTACGCAAAAAGACTTGCTTACAAAGAATAACATTGAGTTTTTGGCAAATAATATCAACAATAGTAAAGACAAAGGCTTTGCAGAATTGCTTAGCAACCCCGAAGCTTTTGATAAAGTTATTGGCCGTAATTATTCTCAATCTACCATTCGCAATATCATTAACAAAGAAGAGGTAATGCCCATGATATTTCCCAAAGGGCAAAAGCCAAACCCTAATCCGGATTGGGATGCTGCTTTAAAAGCTGCAAGCGTAAAATATCCAAAATATGCTGGTGAGGCTGTGGCGTTTTATAAAATAAATACTTACCAAAGAAAAGGCGACTGGAAAAATTTTGGCCCTGCTGTAGTTGAATACATGAAAGCTTATGGCAGCACAGCCACACCCGAACAAATGAATTCTTTTGCCTGGACGATTTTTGAAAATTGCGATGATATGGCCTGTGTGGGCAATGCACTTGACTGGAGCAAACAATCTTTTGCCAAAAGCAAAAACCATCAATACATGGATACTTACGCTAACCTGCTGCACAAAAGCGGCAAAACTAAAGACGCTATAAAGTGGGCAACAAAAGCAAAAGAGCAGGCTATAAAAGCTGGTGAAGATGGAAGTGATTATGCTGAAACAATTATAAAAATGAAGAAGGGAGAAAAGACTTGGTAATAATTAGAACTAGGATTTAAAAGATTCAGAACTCCTTACCCCGTGAATTGAAACCGCCTGTTATTCGCAATCTAAATACCTGATAGTAGCAATCAGTTGAACGGAGCGTCGCCAATGTCGCTCCATCAGGGCACGGCTTTCGCTGGG
>JAYUOV010000133.1:0-4819 GCA_043760535.1 Chitinophagaceae bacterium | reverse complement strand
CAGAAAAACAAGAGTAAAAAGAAAATAACATATTAAAATAAAATTGTAACTTAAAATGCGGCACTTACAAAATATGGGTTTTTAGAGATGCCCTAAATTAAAAAAGGAAGGCACAAAAACTATTTTGGCTGAGGCTCCTAAACTTTCTGAGGATGGTGAAAGTTTCAGGCTCATTTTGGATGAAATTTTTGGAATCAAAGAGCTATTTGGTATCGATGTACAAAAAGAGCTTGACATTTTTTACCAAATGAAAAAGAAAATACTAAATGATGAAATGGGTTTAGAAGCCGCCGAATTTCAAAGCCTTGCTGAATCGTTAATGAGCCAAAGTAAGGAGCTTGAAACCATACTTGGTGCTGAACTAAGACAACTTAATCGCTTAAAATCACAACCGGTGTCATGAGGAAATTCGAACGCCTTGAAGCACCTGATTATTTACAGGCAAATTATGAAAGATGGGGTCAGCGGTATGCCGAAAACAGGGCTAATAATCTTGGCCATATATTTCAATGGCCTCAAATAAATGGAACGAGACTTAATTAGTTATTGCTCCCCATTTTAAACTTACAAACACAAGACCATTGTTCCTATTGCGATGGATACCCTCAAGGCCCAGCTGATGAAACAATCGACCATTTTAAACCCAAATCAGTCCCGAGATTTTATTTTGATGTTTGTGCCTGGGAAAATTTATACATAGCCTGTGCCGATTGTCAGGATTTGAAGGGTACTCAATATGACGATTTGCTTTTAAGGCCTGATGAAATCGGGTATGGGTTTTCAACTTACTTCGAGTATGATTACAGACATCACGAAATCAATACGATACCAGGTATTGATGATTTGAAAAAATCAAGGGCTGATTATACCCGAAAAACTCTGGGGTTTAACGAACCATGTTTTTGTAAAGCCCGGCAGATTAATTTCGAACGTTTCCACAACAACGAAATAAATGTTCTTTTGGATGATTGCGGCCATCGGTTTATTTTGGAATAATCAAGTGCCTGCCTTTCATTCCTCCTCCAAAAAAATCCCAATCCTTATATTTGCCCCCCTTAACAGAATCATCATGTCTTTCAACAGTCGTACAAGAATTAAAGAACTGCTGGCAACCGAGCCACAGCAGCAAGAATTAATTGTAATGGGGTGGGTGCGCACCTTTCGCAGCAACCGTTTCATCGCTTTAAACGATGGCAGTACCATTAATAATATCCAGGTAGTAGTAGATTTTGAAAAATACGACGAAGCCCTGCTGAAACGCATTACCACCGGAGCTTGTGTAAAAGTGGTTGGCAACCTCGTAGCCAGCCTTGGCGCCGGGCAAACAGTAGAACTCACCGCATCATCCATAGAAATACTGGGCGACAGTGACCCCAACGAGTACCCGCTGCAACCCAAAAAACATAGCCTCGAATTTCTTCGTGAAAAAGCCCACCTGCGTTTCCGCACCAGCACTTTTAGTTCGGTGTTTCGGGTAAGGCATTCGCTGGCTTTTGCCGTGCATAAATTCTTTAATGATAAAGGCTTCGTGTGCCTGCATACGCCCATCATTACCGCATCCGATGCCGAGGGTGCTGGCGAAATGTTTCGGGTAACCACTTTGCCTATCGACGGTACGGCGCCAAAAAATGAAGATGGCAGCATCGACTTTAGCCAGGACTTTTTTGGCAAAAGCACCAACCTTACCGTAAGCGGTCAGCTAGAAGGCGAACTGGGTGCCATGGCTTTTAGCGACATTTACACATTTGGCCCCACATTCCGTGCCGAGAACAGTAACACCACCCGCCACCTGGCCGAGTTCTGGATGATAGAACCCGAGATGGCTTTTCATGATATTGAAGACAACCAAAACCTGGCCGAAGAATTTATCCAGTACATTATCCGCTATGCATTAGAAAACAATGCAGACGACCTTAAATTTTTGGCCGACCGCCTGGTGGACGAAGAAAAAAGCCTGCCACAGGATAAACGCCAGGAGTTTGGCCTGATGGAAAAACTGGATATGGTAGTAAACAATAAATTCGAACGCATTACCTACACCGAAGCCATAGATATTTTGATTAACAGCCCGGCATATAAAAAGAAAAAATTCCAGTACGATGTAAAATGGGGCATCGATTTGCAAAGCGAACACGAACGCTACCTTGTAGAAAAACACTTTAAAAAACCGGTCATCGTTACGGGCTATCCCAAAGACATCAAGGCCTTTTACATGCGGCAGAATGATGATGGCAAAACCGTGGCCGCCATGGACATACTGGCCCCAGGCATAGGAGAAATAGTAGGCGGAAGCCAACGTGAAGAACGCTACGATAAGCTGGTGGAACGTATGGAACAAATGCACATTCCGGTAGAAGAAATGAGCTGGTACCTAGATACCCGCCGCTTTGGCGCCTGCCCCCACGCAGGGTTTGGCCTCGGCTTCGAACGCATTGTTCAGTTTGTTACCGGTATGACCAATATTAGAGATGTGATTGCCTTTGCAAGAACACCGAAGAATTGTGAGTTTTAATTTTTCTATTTGTAACATATTCATAACTACTTACCCTTCGCAGTTTTGCCTGCTCCAGGTATTGCGGTGCAAACCCTGCCGAAACTTGTACACTTATGTATAAATATTGGCGAATGTTTTTTAATAACGTAGCGTTAAAGGGCTGTATGTAACAATTTAGCATTTTTCTGCTTTCCTTCTCAAACGCAATGGTATTCATTTCCTTCATCTATTTGAAGAAGGTGCCGATATTGTATCTTTTTAAACTCAGAACTCCTTACCCCTCGCAGTTTTAATTGCGTAATTTTTCTTTTTTTTCTGCCCCGCCTGCCCCGATGACTATCGGTGGCTTATTGCGGTGGAACCCAGCGAAAGCCATGCCCCGATAGAGCGACATTGGCGAACGTTGTAAATCCCGTAGCATTACGGGACTCCGTTCAACTGGCTGCTGCTATCCGGCTTTTTAGACTGCGAATAATAGGCTGTTTCAGATCGCGGGGTAAGCAGTTCTTAAACTACCAATAATAAGCAGTTTTAGTTCTCGGGTTATGGCGTTCTTAACTCATGCCCAAATGAAAAAAATTAGACAGCTCATTATGGTTTTCAGCAAAAAATTTCTGCAATCTGTAACAGAAAGGCCTGCCGCTATAGTGTTATTTCATTTAGCCATCTGTGCGTAACATGCTCTATTTTTACCCCCATAAATTTTTCTATGCTCAAATCAATGACAGGCTTTGGAAGAAGCGAACAAACAAAAGGCGACAGAACCGTTTTGGTAGAAATAAAATCGCTGAACGGCAAGCAACTGGAAATGAACCTGAAAATGCCTTCGCTGCTGAAGGCCTACGAATTTGATATCCGCAATGCTATTAGCGAAACCCTGCTTCGTGGCTCGGTAGATTGTTTTATAATGGTAAAACAAAACGGGGCATCCAAACCGGTTTCTATTAATACCGATGTAGCCAAAGCCTATTACCAAACCATAGCCGAATTAAGCAAAGACCTGAACCTGGATACCAGCCAGGTGTTAAGTGCATTACTAAAACTGCCCGAAGTGGTAACACCTGCCACCGACGTTATAGACGATGAAGGTTGGGATTTAGTAAAAGCCACCTTGCTAGATGCATTGGCTAACCTTAATAACCACCGTGAGGAAGAAGGCAGTGTGCTGCAGAAAGAATTGGAAGACCGTATTAAAAACATACAGCTACAACAAATAGAAGTGGCCAAACTGGAGCCGGGCAGAATGGTTAAGAAAAAAGAAGGCATTAAAAAAGTGCTGGAAGAAAATGTGGGTAAAGAGAACTACGACGAAAACCGGCTGGAACAGGAACTGATTTATTTTATAGAAAAACTGGACATTACCGAAGAGCAGGTAAGGCTTACCAACCACTGCGAATACTTTTTTGCCATGCTGGCCGAAACCGACGATGCCAAAGGAAAAAAGCTCGGCTTTATACTACAGGAAGTGGGCCGGGAAATTAACACCATTGGCTCTAAAGCCTATGACGCAACCATACAAAAAAGCGTGGTACTTATGAAAGATGAATTGGAAAAAGCCAAAGAGCAGGTGCTGAATGTTTTGTAATAAGGCGAGTGGTTAATGGTAAATGGCTAGTGGGCTACTTGCTATACCCTAATTTACACTAGCGTATAAATTATTAAAATAGAGACCCCAATGATAAAGTTTGCAAAGCCAACCTTATGTTTGCTAATTGCTAAAAACTACTTAATACTGGCAATATGCTGCTTGCTACTTGCCACTGGTTGCAAACAGGTAGAACTGTACGAACGACTTGAGAATATACCCAAGGCCGAATGGAAAGGCGATTTTAAACCCAGCTTTACTTTTAATATTACAGATACGGTTTCGCTATACCATGTATATATAACCGTACGCCATACCAACAGCTATGCCTATAATAATATCTGGCTCCAATCCACATTGCAACTGCCCGGCGACAGCCTCATTACCCAACCATTAGACCTGCAACTTGCCGGCACCGACGGCTGGCTAGGCATCGGTATGGACGATATTTTTGAACACAGTATTAAAGTAACAGCCACGCCGAAACAGTTTAAAACAAGCGGCCCTGTTACGTTTACCCTCAAACAAACTATGCGACAGGATCCACTGCCGTGTATTATGCAGATTGGGGTTAAGGTGGAGAAAGTAGTAAAATAGTCAGTAAGTCATTGGGTCAAGGAATCAAAGGGTTGTCAGCTTGAGACTCAAATAAATGAAAATTTAAGTTCTTTGAAATCACAAGGAAAAACTGGTTTTAAGCCCTTATATGTTTGTTTCCAGTTCATCCTACACATTAATCC
>JAYUOV010000132.1:0-14496 GCA_043760535.1 Chitinophagaceae bacterium | reverse complement strand
GATCTGCACAGGAAAAGCGGTTTGGAAACCTGGCACCATATTGCTGGCTTTACCATTGAGCCACCATAAATAACCATAACTAAGGTTCAGGTTTTGAGAGGTGGTAGTCATGGCATTAAAATAAGTAATATCACTTAGCAGCGGAGTGCCGTTCCAGCTTCCTTTACTTAGTATTAGTGAGCCAAATCGTGCTGCTTCCCGGGAGGTGCAGTACATAATGCGATTGAGCCAAAGGGCATTCGGCATACCAATTTTGTCGAAGAGTTTTTCTTTACTGTACTGGTTTATGGTTTTGCCGCTAACGGCTGTAAGAATATCCTGTAGTTTATAATAGGCTGCGTTGTGATAAGCCCAACGTGTTCCGGCATCTGCTCTGTAAATAAGACAGGCAGGCGTTACGCAGTTCTGGTCGGGTACATTGTCATCCAAGCCGGTGGTCATACTAAGGTGGTGGCGAACGGTTATGAGGTTTTCTTTTGCCAGCGGCGCACTACTCCAGCCGTTGCCAAGGTATTGCGAGGTTTTATTATTTATGTTGATGATGCCATCCTTCTGTGCTATGCCAGCTAAAAATGCGGTGACACTTTTACCTGCCGAGGCAATATAATATTTGGTATCCCTGGTCCAGCCATTCCAATATCGTTCGGTTACGATGCGGCCTTTTTTAAGAATAACAATGCCGTAGGATGCTTTGCTGGACGCAAAGTCCATGGCTTCATTCAGTTTGGCTTCGTCCCAGCCAATTATAGTTGGACTTACGGTTTCCCAAATGTCGCCGGAAAGTGATGGGTAATAATATGTTGTAGGTGCAGACAGCGGAACTGGGTCAAATGTTTTCTTTTTACAGGAAAAAAAGAGAAGGAGTGGAACCGAAAGTAAAAGTAAGCGTATAATGTAGCTCATGGCAGCATGCTTTAAGTATGCATTGACAAATCGGAAGGTAGAAGGATTAAAGGCATCAAAAATAATTTTGGTATAAATTCAAATCAGTTTTATATAAACCTTACTCGTATAAATTGCTTATTACCTAAGAAAAGTTTGTTGCAAACGGTTTTCTGTTTTTCTATAATGCCTGTTCGGTAATTGGGAGCATTTCATTTTTATGAATGGCCAATGTTTTAGAACGGATGCTTTGGTACATCAACTGCATAATTTGCATGTGGGGAGCTGTAAGTACGGCGAGGCCAAGAAAAACATACACCATCATGGCATTATTACTGGTGAACATAAAGCCTGTAAGACCAAAAATGGTAATGCCAGCTATGGCTAAAGCACTGTACATAATCATTTGTTTGGTTACTGTAGCCACCGACATGGAACCATCTTTTCGCAAATAATTTATAATGTTTCTCAGAGATAAAACGGAGTGCCAAACAACGAAATAAAATGTAAAACCTAATAACATAGGCAGGTGGTACAGTATAAAAAGTATAAGCGCTAATTGTATTAAAAACCGCTCTTTATTTTTAGAAGGTATTTCAATAGTATAGAAATAATAAAATGTACTGGCAAAAAAAATGACTGCAAAAACCGACAAAATAACGTATCTATTTACTTCAAGAAAATGTATAAAATCTATATGTTTGATGCCTGCATCAAATAGTTGTAATAATGGTATTACGGTTTCAAAATGATTGAGGAGGATTACACCCAGAATTAGCAACCCATAACTGCCAACAAAAAAAACACCTGCAACGGTATTGGTTTTAAACTGGTATAAATCGGTTTCTCCAAAATGGTATGCTGCAAAAGCAATAAAAAGCAAATTTCCAAAAAGCGGGAAAAAGTATAATATTAAACCAAATGCTGTTAACCTTGCCAGGTATTTAACAAGAAAGATTGTTTTTGAAAATCGCTTATTTTGATCTGCTGCATAGGTAGTAGCAACCAGCATATCTGCTGCACCGTGGGGCACACCAAGTAATAGAATGCCACTAAAAAAAACGATAAATTGGAACTGTTCAGATAAAGGCATTAAGTACTGATTTGTAATCAATAATAATACTCCGCTAAGTAAAAGGATTACCCTTATCATGGTAGTAATTTTGTTTTAATATCTAAGTAGGCGCATCATAGAAATTATTTTGCTATTGTTTAGATGCTGGAAACGATGTGTCTCATTATTGATGATGAGAAGCCCCATTTAATGTGCTACAAAATGTATTGAATTAAAAGAAGTACGATAATAATTATCGTACTTCTTTTACAATGATTAGGCGTTAGCTACAGCGGGTTTGTCCGACTGAGCAAGTATATAAATAACAAGACCAAAACCAATCTTATTAATTGCATCGCCAATGTTATAAACAATGTCTAGTGATAAACCACTAAATACTTTCATACCAAATAATCCGCCCTCGGTACCAGCTATATAACCAATAGGATAGATAGCCCAACCAACTAATACAAACCAAGCAAGTGCTTTGTTGGCCTTGGCAACAGCAGGACCCGCACTTTTAGCAAGTTTTGCAACATCGCCAAACCACACAAGGTAAACAATGTAGAAGTAAGCGACACCACTTACAAATCCCCAAATCCAGCTTTGTTTTTCAGTAGGGTATATAGCCTCACCTACGTAGCCGGTAATTAACATAAATACAGATGCCGCAATTAATTTCCATAGCAAGCTTACTTTAGCACCAGCTTTTTTTGTGATCAAATAAAACTCAACACACATAAGCGGTACTGTTAAAATCCAGTCTACATAACGGAAAAAGGTTGGTGATTCACCTGTAGCAAGATTGTAATCTCTCATGTAGTAGTAGTGTACTGCTGCTATGAAAGTAATAATCCCTGATACTAATACTGATGTTCGCCATTTTGCGGTAGTATTAGATAACTCAAAGAAGAAAAATACGGATGCCGCAAGCATGGCCATACAGCCAATGAAGAAAGTAAATGCAACATAATTGTTGTTGGAGATAGGTAATATCTCCATGAGGGTCTGGTTCATAATTGATAAATTTTGAATTAAAAAAGCATTAAAAGAATGGTGTCTATTGTGTAACTACCCGGGCATTCTGTTTGAAAACTGATATCAAATATTTAAACATCAACAAAATGTTTTTAGTTTAAAAAAGAAAATATTTTAATTTGTTTGTTCATTTTATTCGTTTAAAAAAAATATTTACTTACACAGAAATAATATTGTTAAATTTATTTGATTTATTTTAAAATAAATATTAAACATTTTATTTAAAATAAATTTTTAGAAATGGTTTTTGTATGTCCTATTCAAAACTGTTTTTAATACCAGTTTTAAAAGACTGAAAACCCTTTTGAAGTGCAATAGCCCACCTAAAATATTTTCGCAAGTCCAATAAAGCCTCGGATTAAGTTTACGGTATTTAAACAAAATACCGTTTTACAAACGGCAACAAACACATCGTCCATTCACCTAAATTCGCATTTCACATTTTTTTATGCAGATCATCAAACTACTCATTTTCGCCTGTTGCTCACTGCCTTATGCATCATTTACCCAATCGCCAATAACATATACTTCCTCAGAAATTTTATTGCAGCTTAAAAAGTTAAAAGTGCTTGGTAGTGTGCTTTATATAGCCGCCCACCCTGATGATGAAAACAATACACTGCTCCCATATTTAGCCAAAGAAAAACTATACCGTACGGCCTACCTGAGCCTTACCCGTGGCGACGGCGGACAAAACCTCATTGGCGATGAACAAGGCATAGAGCTTGGCCTGATGCGTACACAGGAGCTTTTAGCAGCCCGGCGTGTGGATGGCGCAGAACAATATTTTACCCGTGCCTACGAATTTGGCTACAGCAAAAGCACCGAGGAAGCCTTGCGTATCTGGGACAGGGAAAAAATATTGAGTGATGCCGTTTGGGTTATCAGAAAATACCAGCCTGATATTATTATCAACCGTTTTCCGCCAGATAACAGGGCAGGTCATGGCCATCATTCAGCATCGGCTGTTATTGGTGCCGAAGCCTATGCCGCTGCTGCCGACCCCACTAGGTTTACCGAACATTTTAAATATGGCGTAAAACCGTGGAAGGCCAAAAGATTGCTTTGGAACTCTTTTAATTTTGGTGGCAACAATACTACCAGCGAAGACCAATTTAAAATTGATATTGGTGGCTACAATGCCTTATTGGGTAAAAGTTATGGCGAACTGGGTGCCGAAGCCCGTACCATGCACAAATGCCAGGGCGAAGGCAGGCCAAGAAGACGTGGACAATCCATTGAATATTTCTCAACCCTTAATGGCACTACTCCAAAAAATAGTTTGATGGATGATGTGGATATTAGCTGGAACCGGATAAAAGGTGGTGAAAAAATAGATAAAGCTATTGATGCTATTATAGCTGGGTTTAAAATAGAAGACCCCTCGTTATCGGTAGCTGCTTTAGTAAAATTACAGTTTGACATTGTACAGCTAACCCAAGAAGAAGCCGGTGGTTGGATGATTCAAAAAAGAAAAGAAATAGAGGATTTGATTGTGGCTTGTTCGGGCTTGTTTGTAGAGGCTGTAACTGCCCAGCAATTTATACCAAGCGGCGATACTGTTAATGTAATTTTGAACCTTATTAACCGCAGCTATATCCCAATGAGTTTTCAATACACCAATGTTGCCAGGGTAAAACCAGTAAAACCAGCAAGGGTTTTAGAAAACAACCGGATGGTAAGCGATACCCTTAGAATTGGCTTTAGCGAATCGTTTATGGAAAGTCAGCCCTATTGGCTAAAGGAAGAGATGACTAGTGGTATGTTTAAAATTAGCAATCAGGAAATGATTGGAAAAGCAGAAAATGATCCAATTACAATAACCCTTTCTGTAAAAATTAATAATGGCTGGTTTATGGAGTTACAAGTGCCAATTAAATATAAATACAACGATCTTACAAAAGGGGATATGTACAAGCCCACATTTATTACGCCCCGCTACCTGACGTATAGCAATAATAATCTGGTGCTTTTTAAAAAAGGAGGGCAGGATTCTGCTACGCTAAAACTTTCAGTAAACGAGTTTGAGAAAACGGGTATGCAAAAGGCTATGATACATCTTACCGGTAAAAATTTTATGGCTGTACAGTTTGATTCAGCTTTTACCGCCAGCAATGGAGGAACGCAAACCTATAAATTTAAAATAAGTAACTATTTAAAAGATCAAAATACAGAAAAAGACCAGATGACATTTTCGTTTATGCCAGATTTTAATTGTAAAAAAAGAGAATTTACCAATGGTGCCCGTACTATAGAATACGACCATATACCTACCATACGATATTATTATCAAGACAGGGTTACGGTTCTTAATATAGATCTGAAAACCGTTGGTAAAAAAATAGGCTATATTAATGGTGCCGGAGATAAAGTTCACGTAGCATTGGAAGCAATGGGGTATGAAGTAAAAACCCTGGAAGAAGCAGATGTAAATGACGATAACCTGAAACAATTTGATGCTATTGTGGTAGGCGTTAGAGCCCACAATGTATATGAATGGCTTACCAATAAAAACGATATTATGAACCGCTATGTAGAAAATGGCGGCAATTTGATTGTGCAATATTTAAAAAGCAACGAAGTGGGTTTAAAACGTGTAAAAGTAGGCCCATACCCGTTTGTAGTATCCCGTAATAGGGTTACAGAAGAGGATGCCAAGGTAAATTTTCTGTTACCACAACACCCTGCATTAACCTACCCTAATAAAATAACAGAGAGAGATTTTGAGGGTTGGGTACAAGAGCGCAGCACTTACCAGGCAGAGCAGCTAAATAGCCGTTTTGAAACACCATTGGGTATAAACGATACAGGTGAAAAAGAAAGTAACGGAAGCCTTGCAATTGCCAAATACGGCAAAGGTAATTTTGTGTATTGCAGCCTGGTTTTCTTTAGGCAGCTACCTGCGGGTGTACCCGGTGCATTTAGAATAATGGCGAATTTAATAGCATTGCCAGGGGGTAGTAATTAGTTGATTGGTTGATTGGTTAATTGGTTGATTCGTAAAGACTGGTCGAGAGATCACAAATCACAAATCACAAATCACAAATCATAAATCACAAATCACAAATCATAAATCACAAATCAGTTCATGTTTAACCCAACAAGAGCACAAGTAGCTTTTTTTATAGCCGTAGTTGTGGGGCTAATAGTAGGCAAGCTTATCAAGAACTTTAAAATTGGCTTTGCCATTGCCTTGGTATTGGGCTTATTGCTGGCATTTGGAAATCGTAATAAAAACAAGCGTTCTTAAAAACAAGCCATTATGAACAATTCCAAACTTAAATGGAACATCCTTTATGCCACCGTACTTTTTGTGCTGGTAGTCGAAGTGTTCTTTTTTATATGGCTTACGAATGCGTTTAAGTAGTAAAGTGCAAATGGCAAAACCACTACTTCAATACCAATCAACCAATCAACCAATAAACCAATCACCCAATTAACCAATCACCCAATTAACCAATCAACTAATTGACTAACCTCGACTGGATTGTATTAGCCCTTACCCTTGCCGGCATTATTTGCTATGGCTTGTATAAAAGCAAGCACAGCAAAGATCTGGATGGCTATTTTTTGGGTAACCAATCCATGCCATGGTGGCTGGTGGTACTCAGCATTATGGGTACACAGGCAAGCGCTATTACCTTTTTAAGTGCACCCGGGCAGGCTTATACCGATGGGATGCGGTTTGTACAATATTACTTTGGCCTGCCTATAGCCATGATTGTTATCAGCATCGTATTCGTACCCATTTTTCGTAAGGTAAAAGTGTACACAGCTTATGAATACTTGGAACAGCGGTTCGATATGAAAACGAGAACACTTACAGCTTTTCTTTTTCTGTTGTCCCGGGGTTTGAGTACCGGTATCAGCATCTACGCTCCATCCATCATTATATCTTCTTTACTCGGCTGGAATATTTACCTCACCAATATTGTAATGGGCGGCCTGCTGATTATCTATACTGTAAGCGGCGGTGCCAAAGCAGTGGCATATACGCAGCAGTTGCAGTTTCTTATCATTATGGCCGGTATGTTTATTGCTGGTTATATGGTAGTGCATTTGTTGCCCGAAGGCGTTGGATTTAAAGAAGCGTTACAAACTAGCGGTAACCTGGGCAAAATGAATATTATCACCAGCGGCGTTACAAACAAAGGTTTTAACTGGAACGATAAATACAATATGTGGAGCGGCGTTATCGGCGGCTTCTTTTTGGCACTCAGCTATTTTGGCACCGATCAAAGCCAGGTAGGCCGCTATCTAACTGCTAAAAACAACAAAGAAAGCCGCCTTGGTTTATTGGCCAATGGCTTTATAAAAGTGCCTATGCAGTTTGGTATTTTGTTGGTAGGTGTGTTAGTATTTGCCTTTTACCAATACCGCAGCCAACCCATTTTTTTTAACCAAACAAGAGTAGCGCAGGCTAAAGAAACTTCGGCAAAACCAAAGCTGGAGAACCTGGAAGCACAGTTTAGGGATGAAATGGAAAACCAACAGGTTTACCAGATTAATATTTTGAAAGCTCAAAAAGTGGCTGGGGCCGAGAAAATGATTGCAGTTTACTACGATTCGGTTAAGATTGGTGCTGCAAAAATGAAGCTTTTGAAAAGCCAATACACAGATGTGTTAAACGCTGCTATAACTGGCGGAGAAAAAAGCGATACCAATTATATCTTTCTGTATTTTGTAACACACAATTTGCCGAAAGGCTTGGTAGGGCTGCTTATTGCCGTAATCATACTGGCGGCATGGGGCAGTATTGCGGCTGCATTAAATTCGCTGGCAAGCTGTACGGTGGTGGATATTCATAAAAATATTTTGAAAAAAGATTGCAGCGAAGCAAAGGCTTACAGGCTAAGCTGGCAATATACTTTGGGCTGGGGTTTGTTTAGCATTTTTGTAGCCATGTTTGCCACCAATATGGGCAGTTTAATAGAAGCTGTAAATATTTTGGGATCGCTGTTTTACGGTGTTATTCTTGGTGTTTTTTTAATTGCATTTATGGTAAAAAAAATACAAGGCACCGTTATTTTTTGGGCAGCAGTTGTAAGCCAGTTTATAATCATCGGATTTCATTTATTGCAAAACAGCAGCATCTATCATGGTATCAAATTTGAGTTTCTTTGGTATAATCCTGCAGGCGTTATATTGGTTTTCATTTTTAGTTTTTTGTTTGCTACATTTTTACAAAAAAGAAGTACATAATGTGTAGATAACAAAGTAGATTTAGAACTTTAAATGTAACCTGCTTTTAACCAATGAAAAAAATATCGATCCTATTACCTTGCCTGCTATTTGCTACACTTTTTGCTACAGCACAGCCAGCCCAAAAAGGCTGGCAAAATCTTTTTAACGGGAAAGACTTAACTGGCTGGAAAGTTTTAGCCGGCAAGGCCGAATACAAAGTTGTAGATGGTGTTATTATTGGCACTACTGTGGCTAACAGCCGGAACACATTTTTAGTTACCGAAAAAGAGTACGGCGATTTTATATTAGAAGCCGATGTGTGGGTAGAAGATGAAGAAGGCAATGCTGGCCTGCAAACCCGTAGCCATTTCGACCCCAATGCCTTTAATGGCGAAGGCCGTGTATATGGCCGGCAATGCGAAATAGATCCTACACCCCGCCGCTGGACAGGTGGTATATACGATGAAGGCAGAAGAGATTGGCTATACCCGATGCAGCTACACGCTGCTGCCCAAAATGTGTACAAAAAAGGCGAATACAATCATTACAGAATAGAATGTATTGGCAACGAAATGCGTACCTGGGTAAATGGCGCAGCCGCAGCATATGTAGTAGATACGCTGGATGCGAAAGGCTTTATAGGCTTGCAAGTACACGCTATTAAAGATGATACCCACAAAGGAAAAAAAGTCTGTTTCAAAAATATTCGAATCAAAACCACCAAGCTTAAACCCACACCTTTTCCGGCTCATGTGTATGTGGCTAATTTTGCAGTAAATACACTTACACCTTACGAAAAAAACGATGGCTGGCGCTTGCTGTTCGACGGTAAAACCGGAAGCGGCTGGCGCAGTGCCAAAGGCAATCTGTTTCCGGCTAATGGCTGGAGCATCATTAATGGCATTCTTTCAGTAGCAGATTCCGAAGGAAAGGAAGCCACTAATGGCGGCGACATTGTTACTAACGAACAGTTTACTGCCTTCGATTTGTCGTTTGAATTTATGCTAACACCTGGCGCTAACAGTGGTGTAAAATATTTTGTAACCCTAAATGAAGACAGCAAAGGCTCTTCCATTGGCCTTGAGTATCAGGTGCTAGACGATACGCTGCACCCCGATGCCAAGTTGGGCCGAAATGGCAACCGCACATTGGCATCCTTATACGATCTTATAACAGCCGAAAAGCAAAAACGCTTTTTAAGACCCATCGGCAAATGGAATTTTGGCCGCTTAATTGTGTACCCAAACAATAAAGTAGAGCATTACCTCAACGGTGTTAAAGTGTTGGAGTATATCCGGGGTTCAAAAGAATTCAAAGACCTGGTTGCCATTAGTAAGTACAAAGTTTGGAAAGATTTTGGCGAAGCCGATAAAGGTCATATTTTGTTACAGGATCATGGCAATGCTGTGTCGTACAGAAGCATTAAGATTAAAGAATTGTAATGATGAAATTATTAATATTAGACCAGCGAAAGCCGTACTTCGGTTGAGCTTTTGTTGCGACGCTCCGTTCAGGTGTTGCGCTACTATTGAACCCATCATAGCCTCACTAAAAAATATATTATTCCCCATATCATAGTCGCAAAACTGCCTATCTGCAAACAAATCATAAATCACAAATCACAAATCATAAACCCTTTTTTATGTCACAAAGCCGCCGAAATTTTATTAAGCAAACAGCCATGGCTACTGCAAGTGTTTATGCAGCATCCAGTTTTTTTAGTGCCAAAAGTTATGGCAATATTATAGGTGCTAACGATAGGGTAAGAGTAGGCGTAGTAGGTTTTAGCGATAGGCATAGAGGTACTCACATGCCTTGCTTTATGAACCATTATAAAGAACTCAATTTTGATGTGGTGGCCGTAAGCGATATCTGGAACAAAAGGAGAGAAGAAGGTGCTGCCGCATGGAAAGATAAAATGGGACACGATGTATTTGCCTGCCGCAACAATGAGGAGATGTACGATAAGAAAATAGTAGATGCCGTGTTTATTGGAACTGCCGATTTTCAACATGCACTCCATGCCATAGAAGCAGTAAAAGCCGGCTGCGATGCCTTTGTGGAAAAGCCTTTTGCCGAAACGATGGAAGACAACCGAGCCGCTTTAAAAGCCATTAAAGCCACCGACAGAATAATACAAATAGGCAGCCAACGCCGTAGCGGAAGAAACTATACTGCAGCAGCAGAATTTATTCAGTCGGGCAAGTTTGGCCCCATTACTATGGTAGAATTATCGTGGAATGTAAACCAGCCTGGCCGCTGGCGGAGGCCTGCTTTATTAGGCCAATTAAAGCAGGAAGATACCGACTGGAAACGTTTTTTAATGAACCGCCCCAAAGATAATTTTGACCCAAGAAAATACTTGGAGTACCGTTTATTTTGGCCATACAGCAGCGGCCTGCCCGGCCAGTGGATGAGCCATCAGATAGATACCGTAAATTGGTTCAGCGGCTTGCAACATCCCCGTAGTGTAGTGGCCAATGGCGGCATTTATATGTGGAAAGATGGACGTAAAAACTGGGATACTATTACCGCTGTTTTCGATTACGGTCCAGCAAACGAGCCTACCAATGGTTTTCAGGTAAGTTTCCAAAGCCGTATGCACAATGGCGACGAGAACCCAATGGAAATTTATTACTCAAACGGTGGAGAACTGAACCTGAATACCAATAAGGTTTCGCCAAAAGGCGGGCTTTCTAAAAAGATGGCAGATGCAATGGGTATGCAGCCAAACCTATTGACGGAAATGAGTTTGGCTGAAATAGAAAAAGTGGCGGCATCTGCCAACACAGGGGGCGACAACCTAACCAACAGCCATGTGCGCAATTGGATGGAATGCATCCGCAGCCGCAAACAACCTAACGCTCCGGTAGAAGCAGGTTATAACCATTCTATAGCCACCATTATGACCAATGCTGCTGTACACACGGGCCTAAAAGTAACCTTCGATGAGAAGACACAGGAAGTAATGGCAGGCGGGAAAGCATTTAAGTATTAAGTACATAGATGTTCAGAAAACACTACTCAATACTCAATTTTTTATATAAAATTTGATTGTTTTGGCGGGTGTATTTCCCTGCTTTTTGCCACGGCCCTAAAAATTTTAGCATAGTATCAGAACTCCTTACCCCGTGATATGAAACAGCTTATTATTCGCAGTCTAAAAAGCCGGATAGTAGCAGCCAGTTGAACGGAGTACCGTAATGCTACGGGATTTACAACGTTCGCCAATGTCGCTCCTTCGGGGCACGCCTTTCGCTGGGTTTCACCAAAATAATCCACCGATATTCATCGGGGCAGGCGGGGCAGGCAAAAAAAGAAAAAGCTACACAATCAAAACTGCGAGGGGTTAGGAGTTCTGAGCATAAAAAGCCGACAACAAAAATGTAACCTCTGTGCCGCTTTCTAATGCCAACGATGTAAGCGTTTTGTACTTACATAGCAATGCTGTAACCTGCGATTCTATTTGTAGTACCAAGGGTAGGTGAGCTATAAAAATGGTAAAAAGACGGCAAAAAATAGCACCAACGGTATTGTCAATCATCGCAAAATTGTTGGATATCTGGGCTATTGGTATGCAAGAGGGCACGATTAATTTTCTTTGAATCTGTTTGGGCGAAAAGTGTTTAGTAAACATGCGGTGGAATTTAATTTTTCGCCACCGCCTTATGCTTCCACCACCTTATATTACAGCATTATTATTTGTTCCGGTACAAATAATTCTGTAATGGAAAAGTTTACTAATAATTTTGCCAAACAGGAATCCGGATTTTTGGAGGCCATAAAATTGTATTTCATCAAAATTTTCTAAACACAACTGAAAGACTGCTGAGTGGCATCCCTTTTTTTTGAATATTTAGGGGATGGGAAATGGGATAAAGTAGGGGCATGACAATTTTAAATGTACCTAATATTTTTACATATAACTGAGGTAAGCAAGTTATTAATCGATATATTAAAATAAAATAATATTATTTTTCATTTGGGTAAATATTTCCTTTCAGCCGGTTCAGGGTTTCGAAGTAAAAGAACACTTCGCCATCAAAGCCATAGCTTCGGTTTAATTGTATCATTTTATCCGTCATTTCCCGGGTGCTTTGGTATCCATCTCCTAATGAAGTAAGAATGCCGGGAAATACACGGTTTTTAAACCGCTCCGGAATCTGCGATTGTAATTCTTTTAAAATGGTTTCGTAGGCATCTGGCTTATAGCGGTATAATTGTGGAATAATATAATCTGCATAGCCACCTTCCAGCCATTTGGGCCAGTCCTGCAGGTATTGTTCTTTGCTCCATGGGTAAATGCTGGGTGCCCACGAAACGGTACATGCTGGTTTGATACTTTTTACTTTTTTATATAATGATTTGCCAAATGCACTTAACTGGTCTGCCTTCCATTGCACCCACACCAAATCTTTAGGGTTTTGTGGTGGCAATGCACCGCCATGCTGCTTTTTATAAAGTTTTATTGTTGCATCATCATAACCACCTTCGGCTGGCATAGCTGGCAGGCGGTCATCACCTTGAATGCCATCTACATCGTACTTTTTTACTACCTCGCTAACTAGTTCTTTCATAAACTGCTGCACATTGGGGTTAATACTACTCCACCAGTAGAAACCGTTTTTTTGAAGTAATGCTTTCTTGTTATTTCTCCCCGCCCAAGTAGGGAACTTTTTTAGCCAAACGGAATTGCTGTCTTTGTATCCATAAGAAAAACCAAACTCGAACCATGCATGAACTTTAATACCAGCTTTGTGTCCTTCTTCAATAATCTCTTTTATAGGATCCCGATTCGGATACGCTTTCGATTGGCGGATGCCAATATACTTTTTTACTACTTTGCTTGGGTACATGGTTACGCCGCCATTCCATACTACCACAAAAATGTTGTTGAGTCCGTTGTCTTTACATTGCTGTACAGCCTTACGAATGTTGGCCTTTGATTTTAAAACATCACTTGCCACATTCGTTATCCATGTGCCACGTATGGGTTCAGTTAGTTCATTTTGTGCAAAAGAGGCTATGCTGCACAAGGTTAATATAAGCAGGAGGTTAAAGTTTCGCATTGTTAAGTTCGGTTTTGTATGCTGAATATCTGTTATGTAAATGATGTGCCGATGGGTACATGGACTGTGGACTCATAAAATGGGAGAACTCGAAAGTGATGGCCTTATCGTAGCCAGCCTTTCTTGCGGCCTCTAATTTTAATTTCAGTTTTTCAAATTTTATGGGTAGAAATTTTATAGGCATATCTCTGTCAAAACTCTCCGCATTGGTCCAGCATTGCATACCATATTTATCAGCCAGTTTTTTATTGATGGCGAAAAAATCTTCCAGTTCGTGGTAATCTATATGCCCATCCTGAAAGGCAACTGCTGTAACAGCATCTTTTACGCCATCGAATATTTCGTTCCATTCTGCTTTGTGTTCCTGTAACGATACTGCCTGTTCTTTTGTAATACTATTGCTGGCAGCCATTACTGCTTTTTTACCATCTATCCATGGAGAAATTAATGTGGGCAGGTTGTTGCTTATTTGCCTGCATTGCATACCCAGCGTACGAAAGGCTTCAATGGCGCCTTTGGTTTTTCTGCTTATTTCCATGCTTAAATACCATCCTTTAAAAGATGTATGATGACCATATTGTTTCCACACTTCATCTATCACAAATTTGTTATCTTCTATTTCGTGGCTCAGGTTTCCGGTATCCCAATACATGCCACTGTCGTATAAACCAAAATAAAATTGCATATCATATTTGTCTGCCAGCGAAAGAAATAATTCCACCAAATCTATCGGCGGCGCATAGCAGCCATGCTGTTTTATAAGGTATGCAGAAGGGTAGGTAAGGAAGCGCCTGTAGCCACTACGTATAAGAATCACTGTATCAATACCTGTTCGTTTCATGTGCTGGAAATCAAGTTCCCATTCGGCCAGCCCCCAGTTTTGATGGGGAATATCATGACTAATTTCGTCGATAAAAGTTCCAGTGATCAGCATCTTATTTCATTAGTTTTTCTTTTTGTAAAATTGCCTTCCATTTCATATATCCAAATCCGTTTAAGTGAAGGCCGTCGTTTGTGTACTCTTTGCTAAGCTTACTGTTGCTGTCTAAAAATTCTGGGTATAGGTTTACAAATCTGATGTTCTTTTGGTTGCAATATTTTATCAAGGCTTCATTTACCCTTTGTATATGCTGGCTTTTGTTTTGATGATTTTTAAAATCTTTAAAATTATGTAACTATTCAGGCCGACATTACAAAAGGGCGTCCTTGAATGGCATCTGCGAGTGCTTGCATGATGGGGATTCCTTGTTTTTTTGCAGTAGCTATATA
>JAYUOV010000131.1:0-4855 GCA_043760535.1 Chitinophagaceae bacterium | reverse complement strand
CCATGTAGAAATAGACCTCGATAAAAAGAATTTTTTGTTGAAGCTGGAAGCTGACAGCGACATGAAAATGGATCAGATTACCGATGTGCTGATAAGCCGCAGTATGAAGCAGGGGCTGGCCGCAGAGATTTATGATTTTAGTAAAGAAGGCTACCAAAGCGGCAAGCATTGGAAAAAGGAAGTAACTGTTCGTAATGGCCTAAAGCAGGAAGACAGCAAGAAAATAGTAAAGATGATTAAAGATAAAGGGTTTAAAGTACAAGCTGCCATTATGGATGATATCATCCGTGTAACTGGTAAAAAGTTAGACGATTTACAGGAAGTAATAGCCGCCTGCAATGTGGGCAACTTTGGTGTTGCGTTGCAGTACATTAATATGAAGTCGTAAACTAGCAAGTAGGGAATGGGGGGGTGGCTAGTAGAGAACTACACTTTTAGTTACTATTCTTTGAATGAAGGAGATTGCTTTGTGCAATCTCCTTTTTTGTTGCAGCCCTAACGCTACCAAACCCTGCCTTACCTTCGCTGCATGAACAGAGATGACCAATTACTACAACCCATTCTGGAAAAATTAGGCATAGACCAACTGAACGATATGCAGCTTGCCAGCCTTGAAGCCAGTAAAACGGCAGTTGATTTGGTACTGTTATCGCCAACCGGTTCGGGTAAAACGCTTGCTTTTTTACTGCCCGTGGTTTTGGGTTTACAAGAAAATATTAAAGGCATCCAATGCCTTGTTATAGCACCATCAAGAGAACTGGCCTTGCAGATAGAAAAGGTGTTTAAGGCCATGGGCACTGGTTTTAAAGTTAATTGTTTTTATGGCGGCCACGATGTGCAAACAGAAATTAATAACCTGTTACAACCACCCGCTGTACTCATTGGCACACCTGGCCGGCTGGCAGAACATATCCGAAAAGTGTATTTTGATACAGCCTGCATACAGACTTTGGTGTTGGATGAATTTGATAAAAGCCTTGAATTTGGTTTTGAAACCGATATGACTTTTATTGTTGGTAAACTGGCCAATCTGAAAAAAAGAATTCTTACTTCTGCTACGCAAACAATTGATATACCAGTATTTACAAGAATTACCAACGCTACAACACTCAATTTTTTAACCGAAGAAAATGCTGGCGGCCTGAGCCTGAAACTGGTAAAAGCAGATATTAAAGACAAAACCGAAAGCCTGCTGAAACTGTTAGCAGTAATTGGCCATGAGCCAACATTGGTGTTTTGTAACCATCGTGAAACGGTGGATCAGATTAGTAAGTTTTTGTACAAAAAAGGATTGGTACATGACATTTACCACGGCAAACTGGAGCAGTACGAACGGGAAATGGCTTTGGCCAAATTTAGGAATGGCAGTAACAACATTCTCATCAGTACCGACCTTGCAAGCCGTGGGCTTGACATAGACGAAATGAAAAATGTGGTGCATTACCATATACCCGCCACCGAGGCTACCTACACCCACCGCAATGGCCGTACTGCCCGAATGGAAAAAGAAGGCACCGCTTACCTGCTGATGAGCGAAGAAGAATACCTGCCCGGCTATATAACCATAGCGCCTGAATGGTTGGAGTTATCCGGCGATGCCAAACTGCCACCAAACCCAGCCTGGACTACATTGCATATTGCCGGAGGCAAAAAAGAAAAGATTAATAAGATAGATATTGTAGGCCTGCTGCTAAAAAAAGGCGGCTTGGCAAAAGACGAATTGGGCCTGATAGAAGTAGGCGACCACCACAGCTACGCCGCTGTAAAAAAGCAAAAAGCTACTGGCATTGTTAATAGCCTCGGCAGTGAAAAGATCAAAGGCTTTCGCCTTAAAATAGAAATAGCTAGATAGGTTATTGCCTAGAATACAAGAATCAAGTTTGAGAATTGAGAAATTCATTCGTACTTAAACGTAGCAATACACTAAATAAAATTTGCCTGCAAACCTTATCAGCCTTACATTCGCCAACTATTTTTTAAACATGCCTGGTTAAAAGTCAGGCCGCAAAAACTCCGAAAATGAAACAAGACATTCATCCAAAAACATACCGCCTGGTTGTTTTTAAAGACATGAGTAACGGTACCGCTTTTTTAAGCAAAAGCACTGCCAATACTAGAGAAACAATCCAATGGGAAGACGGCAACGAATATCCGCTGGTAAAATTAGAGGTATCAAACACATCGCATCCTTTTTACACTGGCAAAAACATTTTGATGGATACCGCAGGCCGTATTGACAAATTCAACAAACGTTACGCTAAAAAAGCTTAATTGCTTCTTAAACATAAAACCCTTAACTGGTAAATCAGTTGAGGGTTTTTTATTTAGTAATTAAAATCTACCACATCTAAGATAATTTTAAAAATAACTAGTTATTTTTAAAATTATAAACAATAAAGTTTTAAAAGGCTTATGGATATATAAAAAAACCATAAGTCTAATAGAATTTTTAGGAGTAGTTAATTTGTTTTACAATAGGCCTTTTACTTATTGTTTCTTTTTCATTTCTCTTAATGCTAATATAAACCCTGTTGCAAACAAAAGAGTGATAAGTCCTGCAAAATATGGTAAGAATTCAATCATGTTATTTGTTATTGATGAGTTTTAAATAAATGCCAAATGCCAGTATTGAAGGTACCCAAATGCCAATAAATATAGCAGCATTCACGTCACCGTTAAAGTATAATATTTCGGAGAAAATCAGAGACAAAAGAGCTGAAACAAACAATAGTTTGTCTGTAATTGAGAATTTTTTTAACATTTTTAGAAAGTTTTGATTTAAAAATTTTATTTCAATATGAAATTAAGGCTATTGCCATGAAATTTGATTTTTTGTTTAAATATTGCTTTACTCTTTATTTAGTTTTATACTGAGTAATTTAAATCAAAAGGCAATTAAATCCTCGTTTCTAAGCCACATCTTCAAAAACCTGCTTGTGATTTTTTATCTCAATACAATGCTGGTAAATGCTTTCAAAAGAGCTAACCGAATTCCAGATGTCGTGCGTTTGTATAATTTCCAGCGAATTGTTTTTCATTTGATGGTATAAAATATCGTTTGAAAAAATAGTGTCAATGCATTTTGCCAAAGTGTTGGTATCGCCGGGGTTAAACAAGAATCCGTTTTCGCCATCATGTACCAATTCGGCCAGTGCACCGGCATTGGCAGCTATAACAGGCAGCCCGGATGCCATTGCTTCCATGGTAGCAATGCTTTGTAATTCGGCCACACTTGCTGTTACGTAGCACCTGCTAAGGCGGTACAGTTGCGGCAGGTCTTCGTTGCTCACAAAGCCGGTAAACACTACTTTGTCTTCAATGCCAAGCTTTACCACCAGTTTTTCAAGGCTTGCTTTTATAGTTCCCTTGCCGGTTATTACAAAGCAAAATTTATCGGAGTTTAAAGTGGCAACTGCCCTGAGTACTTCGTCTACATGCTTTTCAGGGTCTAATCTGCCAACGTATAATAACACGGGCTTAGCCGGTATGCCATATTTTATTGTGATAGAAGTGCTATCTGCTGCAATTGTAAATTCGGTAAGGTCGATGCCGTTAGAAATGGGCAACACATTTACAGCTAGCTTGGGGCGTATTAGTTTAGCACCTGTTTCGGTGGGTGTGGTTACTACATTTAATTGGTTAAAAACTTTTGAAAAAGCCGCCCACATCTTTTTTTCAATAAAGCTGTTCATGTGGAGAAAACTGTAAAACGGCGTAAAATTTTCCGTCATAAAATGATTGGTACCTACAACCGGTAAGCCATATTTTTTATTAACCGTAAGTGCGGCTTTGTTGATGGAAAAATGATTTTGCAAATGCAGGATATCCGGCTTAAAGGTTTTGAAAACCAGCTCCACTTTAGGTTTTAAAGTAAGCGGCACTGGAATACGGATGGCCTTATACATCAGCAAAGACATTGATGGTAAGCCGAAAACCCGAATGTTCTCAATCACTTTATCTGTGTATTCCTTGCTTTCTGAAGGTGCCAGTACTGCCACTTCATGCCCATGTTTTTGGAGGCGTTCGGCCAGCCGCTGTATAAAATAATAAATGCCATTGATGTGCGGATAATAGGTTTCCGAAACAAAAAGAATTTTCATTTGCTTTTCAATTTTGATCTGATAAAAAGAAAGACGATAATGCTGAAGGCAATGGCAATACAAGCAATTGCCACGTAGTTGAGCGTATCATTTATTTGCTGATAAGCGTAGCCAAAAAAGAAACCAATACACACGTAAGCACTACACTGAACCACAGAGGTAACAGCACAAATAGCAATAAATTTTGGGTAGGGAAACTTAGACCTGCCTGCTAAAAAAAGACCGGCAACACCCACACCTAAAACCACTTTAGATAGTGGAATGGCCTTGCGTGGATTGTTACTAAAATAAGCTTCGGCGCTTTGTAATTTTTCGTTGGTAAGGCCAAGCCAGTTGCTAAAACGGTATATCCAGCCTTTTTTACCACAGCGGCCCAAAGAATAGTAAAGCGTATCGCCGGTAATGTCTCCCGGTACAATAATAAGGAGGGCCAAAAATGGATTCAGGATACCTGTGCTGCTTAAAAAGCCTGCTATAACGGTAACAATAGGGCCTTCGACTATGGCAAGTGGAAACAAGATAGCATACTTGTATTTTAATAGCAGGTACAGAGCTTGCTCCATTCACTTTTCACTTTAATCTAATGGAAAGATGAAGCATTATACAATCTGAAGGCAGGCGCCTGGGTGGATTTAATGATTAATTGATAGAAAGGTTACAATTAATTGTTAAGGGATTTTACTGCTGGCACTAAATATAAAAAAATCGTAACTATTCAGGCCGACATTACAAAAGGGCGTCCTTGAATGGCATCT
>JAYUOV010000130.1:0-14781 GCA_043760535.1 Chitinophagaceae bacterium | reverse complement strand
GTAAAAGATTATCTCGAACCTGCGATGGAAATCATTTTTCACAACAGTTCGTTTGGCTACAGACCAGGCCGAAGTGCCCATGATGCATTGGCACAATGTCAGCGTAATTGTATGTTGGCTTTGGTCTTGCTGTTCGGTTACGGTGGCTCTTATATTGCCCAGGTGGTCTTTGTAATAAAAATCGTAGTTCCAGTAGTACTCGGCGGTTTGGCCGCTGTAGGTCATTTTTTTGCGTAGCGTACCCTGCCTTCGGCATGGGCTACTTGTTGTAGTTCGTTGTTTTGGTATTGATAGGCTCCAAGGTAGTCGGGTTTAGGGTGTGGAAATTGTTGGTGAAAACACACAACAATGGCGTGGGTGTGATATGCGAAGACCGGACTTCTTTCGGGGAACACCAACAAGGGCGAAGCGGCTTTTACCTTAAAATCGGTAATACCCTACAACTTAATACCACCCTCAATTTTCTAAGAAAAGTAACGGGTAGGCAATTGACAGAGTCAAGCGCCTACTGCGTATAGGGGTGTGGAAGTTTTGTGTGAAAACACCAATAACGGCATGGGGATCATTTTAGCATTTGCTAAACCAATCACGGCGGGTTTTTAATGGATAATGTTTCGATCCTAATTTACTCAAACATAAATCAGATTTCTATTATCCAAACCAGCTTCTCCATTCAGCCGGTAAGCAACAAGTTTTCCTCCTTTTGCAACACTATAATCCAAACAACAAATATTGTTTTTGTAAAATGATGGTTCGCCTTTTAGCCAATAGTGGCCAAAGAATACGTTTTTGTCGTTGGCTGTATAAAAGTCCGGTGATTGTAATTCTGATAAAATGATTGGTTGTTCAGGTAAATTATCAATTGGTTCAACGCTGATCGACTTATAAGTCATATCGGACGGGTCTTCCCACCATTTTATTCTGATGTCGGTTCGCTTTGTTCCGTCTTTATCTGTAAAGAAAAACCCTTCAGGCATTTTCATTTCTTTGCCTTTCAGGGTTTGGTCAATGGCTCCATTCAATGCTGTTCCCAATTTTACAGATTCATAAATAAGTTCATCAGTCAGGCGGTCATTCACTAATGTTGCCCTTAAAAAATCGATGGTATTATTGTCCCAACAGGCGTGGACGGCTTTAAAATTTTCGCCTTCGTAGTAAAGGGGTAATGTTTTAAACCATTCTAAATACATTTCATATTCCTCTTGTCTGTTTTGAAATTGCTTCAGCGTTTCGTAGTGTTGAATGATGTTTTTGATTTCATGTTTTCTCAAATGTCCGCCTTCGGTTTCCTGAAAATGAAAGCAAAGGGCGTTGTATTCGTGATTGCCCATGAGTGCAATGGCATTTTCACTTTCCACCATTGCTTTGATTATTTCAAGTGTTTCCCGGATTTTGGGACCCCGGTCAATGTAGTCGCCAACAAACAACACTTTTCTTTTGGGATGTGCGTAAACGCCGTTGCTTTTTGTATACCCTAATTTCAGCAGCAATGCTTCCAGCTTGTCTGCATGTCCGTGAATGTCGCCAATAAAATCTATCATATTTTTTATCTCTTTTGTCTTAACAAGTTAAGCTAAAAAAGGCAGGTATCCAAAGTATAAATTTGCTTTTTCTTGTTGTTTTTCGGCTTGGGATTACAGTCGATTAACACCTACAACGATTTGGTACAATGTCTCCTTATTTTATATTTACTCTGCTAAATTGATTCTAAGGCCAACAATAAAAGGGTTAGGAATATTTCTGGTTGAATCGGGCTTATGGTAGAAACTGATGTTGACGGAATCCGCTGATACCTCTTCCACTTTTGCAGACAAGACATTTTCCTGTGGTATTCTTATTTTGCTATCGATAGAGTAATATGTTTCAGTGATGCCGTGTTTTACTACCAATTCGGGCAAAGTCATCATATACATTACCAGGTCTTTTTTCTGTATCCTGTATTTATGGTCTTCGTAAAAGACCCTCGAAGATTTATCATCGATATGTGATGCAGTTATAGCTGAAAAAACAAGTATTGGAAGGAGGACCACAATTCCCAGGTTTCTTAAAATATTTATGCCAGCTTCCTTTTTTACAAAAAGAACAAAAAAAAGGCCTGATAAGGAAGCCGTAACCAGCACCCAGCCTATAAATCCGTAACCTCTTAACCCCTCTTTGTCTTTGATCAAAAATGAAAAGTAGATAAAAATCAACATTGCAATTACAAACAACAAACCACTGGAGACCAATAGAAATGAGGGCATCTTAAGTTGCCTGTTGCGATTACTAAGCCAAATAAACTTAATAACCAATAATACGAATGCAGATAAAACAAAAAACAGGGTGGCCATATATACTATTTGAGAGCGAATATAAAGGCCATGATATGGAAGAAGCATACCACGCAAAGGGTATTTATTTCACTGCCAGAAAGCTATTTCCCCACCTTAGTTGTTTTTTTGCCAACTATTGAATTGCAGTTTGTAAAATCAATTGTTATTATCCAAACGGTTATTTTTAGCAGCAGCCTTATTTTAAGAAAATAATTTTTACTCTGCTGATATTCAGTTGTTGGTGGAAAGACTAACAACGGCTGTGAGGATGCTGCAATATTTTAGGCAAAGGCGGACGCCTTCGCCAAGTAGGAGCAAATCAGCTAATGAGGTACACTTATCATAATCAAATGTTGCACTTATGCGTTGAACACAGCCTTTGATAAAATATAAAGCCATATTGTACCACTCTAAAAGTTGCATTTATTACTTGAATCTAAGCTTTAAGAACTTTCCAATCCGCTTTTTCATTTTCGAATCTTCCGCCAGATGCATTTAAAAAGTCCATTAGGTTGGTATGGATAAAGGAAGAGGCCTCGGCTTTGTACTTACCATCTTTCATGTATACAGAAACTGAAAATGTTACTAATTCCCGATCAGTATAGCTCATGGGGCCTGTGGACAAATCCAGTAATGCACTAGATTTGGGCAGGGCTATTTGTAATTTGTATACTATAATGCTATCATTATTTATTTCTTCCTTTGCTCCAAATGGAGGTAATGTTTTTGATTTTGAAATTTTGGTTGTTGATGTAAATGTGCCTTCCCATTTTTCTCCAAAAGTTTCCATAAAAGATTCTGCGCTTTGTTTAATTTGAGATCGTGTTTTTTTCTCAACATTAACAATTTGGGTTATTCTTACTTGCCCATCTTCTTTTGGTGAAATATCCACATTGTTAGATTGTCCTAGGCTAACTTTTGATGACAAAGAAATAATAATTGCAAAAGCAATAAATCCGAAATGTTTCATAGGTTTAATTTTTAAGTTTTGTTTCAAATTAGGGGAATTGCGCTTTCAATAAAGCTCAAGGGTAGTACTAAATGTGATTTAATGGGTTCATCATCAAATGAATGAATTATTTCTACCTTAATTATTTCTGTGTTTATTTCGGAAATGTCTCTAACAAAAACAAGTAATCTACGAGTATTAAATAACTTCAGGTATAACTCAATTTTTTTTTCAAAGCAAGATATTACTTTCTCTTTCATAATGGTAATGTAATTGGTTATTAGTCCTTTAAAATTGTTACTAAATGATTTTCTTAAATAAAGCATAACTCCGAAGCCGTATTCATAATTGATAAAAAAATAGCAGCGGACTCTACAACAATCTAGGCATAGGCGGATGCCTGCTCCAATTCGTTGGGGATTAATAAAATGATTCTATACAACTAATCAGCTCATATATTTTCGTACATGGATTCCGATCGTGGTAAGGTATGTTTTCCAAAAAAGCTGCTTCTAAAGTTAATGCTCGTTGTATAGCAATTTCTTGCCTCGGAGGTAACAGCGGTCTGACAAACGCAATGAAATTTTGCTTTTTTTTCATCGCTTCTTTGTAATCAAAATGCACATTGCTTGTTACAATTTGCATTTCCGGTGATTGCATTGGAAGTAGCTGAAAAATCACAGTGAGCCTGTCGTAAATATATCTTCTATGCTGCCATTGACCTGGGGTTACATCTTCGAAATGTAAAAGTATCCATAACTCGAAGACGTCATTACTCCATGCTACTTTAAGTCCTGCTGCCTGAGCAGTTTGAATGGCAGTTGAAAATTTAATTTGATTAATAGGATTCAAAGCTGCTTGATTTTGCACTTCTGCATCTCTATCATAAATGCACCAAATATTTTGTGTGAGGCCTGGTGTTAGCTGATAACTTCCGGCAATTGGTTCCATTAAACCTTCATCTAAACAATACTTAATAGTATTAAGATAATTTGTGTAGTCGCTTTTTTGATCCTCAACAAAATTTATTTTTACCCTTTTTTCCTTTTGAAAAGAATGAAAGTATGCAGGTTCATTTACTTTGTCTTCGCAAAAAAGAATAAATGTAGTTGTAGTATCTGCACTTCTTTCTTCAGTGGGTATTAGGTCCCATGCGTCAGGCATATTAAGAATTATTTACAAGATTATCAGAATTAGACTTTTTATTACTAAGACTTCCTAAATAAGGAAGTGCACCATAAAAGCCTGCTAAATATTGCCGAGCAAAATCTGCATTGTTTCGAATTCCCTTTAAATCAGACAATGCATATAAAACAGTTTCCTCTTTGCTGGACTTTTCAGTAAAATAAACTTGATCTCGCCGTAATATTTCAGGGTCAAGTAAGTTTGTATCATGACTTGTAAAAAGCAATTGTGCTCCAGCTTTGTTTACTTCGGGATCGTTAAATAATCCAATTAATTTTTTAAGTAAAGTAGGATGAAAGTTATTATCTATTTCGTCGCTTACAAAAATTCCTCCATCTGTAAATTTCTTATTGAGCCATCCTATATATGAATAAAATTTTTGAGTTCCCGCTGATTCGTTATCCCTTAAAGATAGAGTAGCGGATCCTTTCGGAATACCTTCTTGATTGTAAATTTGCTTTTGAAGTAATACAACCGGAATTCTAGATTCCTCGCTATCTTCTAATAAGATACTTTTATAATCTAAGCCAGCCTTTTTTAACCATTCGAGAACAAGCTCATTTTTACCCTCTTCAAGGAGGTTATTAGTTTGGAGGTTTCGGGAATATATCACTCTTTGCCTAAGTAAAGATCTTGATCTCATATCAAATTCTTCTACTGTCATGTTATTAGAAATAAACCCACGTATTGAACTTGATATCCTGCCGTCGTAAGCTGATACAAATGTTATGAACAGTGTATCACTTCTCAACTTTTCTAATGGTAATTTTAAACCTTCATCAAACCATTCGTTATTATTTTTTATATCTTGTCCAGTCCTTTTGAAATACCATGTTTCATTTTTATCAGCAGGTCCATACAACCATTCTTGATGGATTTCGCCTTTGTATCCTAAAGAAAAACCGTAACGATACTTCTTATTATTTATCAATAAATAAACTTGAAAATATCCAGCATTTTCATCTTTCTCATCAGAAAGTATGAAAGGTTCAATTATACGATCAGGCACCCCCTCAGATTCTAATGAACTCTTAACCATTCGCCTAAAAAGGTGTAATGCTTTTATCATGTTTGACTTTCCACTTCCATTAGGGCCATAAATACCAATCGTTTTTAAAACTTTACTGCCAGACTGATCGACAATATTCCTTTCATCAAGAAGTTTATTTTCAGAAACAAGATTTGTGGCTCTAAAATCCAATGTTTGTATTTTATGAAAAGAACGGTAGTTACCTATGGAGAATTCTAGAAGCATTTTATTAATATTTGCATTTTTTGCGCAAATTAGTAAAAAATAATAGCCTTATACTTAATAATTTCAAATCTTAAGGAAATTCACTCAAGACTGTCTATGAATGTAAAGATTCCGATGTGGCTCTGCCTTTAAGATATAAGTATCCCCAAAACTAAACCTTACTAAACCCTCTTAATTTTCGAATACAGATTATAGCCCCCCCCAAAATCCACACCCCAATTAAGTTTTCAACACCCGCCTGCATAGTAGCCGTTTTTACGTTAGGTTTGTCGGCCTACTAAACTTTCTAAGAAGTGCGTTTAAAAAGTCTTGAGATCAAAGGGTTTAAAAGCTTTGCTGATAAAACCGTCATCAATTTTGATGAGGGTATTACCGGTATTATTGGCCCTAATGGCTGTGGCAAAAGCAATATTATCGACAGCATCCGCTGGGTGATTGGGGAGCAAAAAATCAGCAATTTGCGCAGCGAAAACCTGGATAGCCTGGTATTTAACGGTAGCAAAAACCGCAGTGCAAGTGGCATGGCCGAGGTAAGTCTTACGTTCGAAAACACTCGAAACCTGCTGCCAACTGAATTTACCACCGTTACCATTACCCGTCGTTTTTACAAAAACGGCGACAGCGAATACCGCCTCAACGATGTGCAGTGCCGCATGAAGGACATCCACAACCTGTTTATGGATACCGGCATCAGCACCGACAGCTACGCTATTATTGAGCTGGGCATGGTGGACGATATTATCAAAGACAAAGAAAACAGCCGCCGCCGGATGCTGGAACAGGCCGCCGGAATTACCATTTACAAAACCAGAAAGAAGGAAGCCAAACTAAAACTGGATGCCACAGAGCAAGATCTGGCCCGTATAGAAGATTTACTTTTTGAAATCAACAACCAGCTAAAAGCCCTTGAAAACCAAGCAAAAAAGGCAGAAAAGTACCACGAAATAAAAAAGGAATACCGGGTCGTTTCCATAGAACTGGCCAAAGCGGCACTCGAAGGCTTCAACATACAATACCGTGACCTTAACGAACAACAGCATACCGAAACCGACCGCCGGGTGGAACTGGAAGCCCGGATAGCGACCGACGAAGCGGCCATGGAACAGGAAAAAGTGGGGTTTATTGAAAAGGAAAAAGCATTGCAAACCATGCAACATGCTTTTAACGAGCTTACCCAAAACCTGCGTACCAAAGAAGGGGAGAAGAACCTGGCCAAACAACGACTGCAATACCTAACCGAAAAGGAAGGCAGCCTGAAAGCATTTTTACAAAAAAGCGAAGGACACCTTACCGCAATAGCCGAAAACGTAACACATACCACAGAACAGATTGCTGCCGAAAAAATAAAACTGACCGAACTGCAACAGCAGTTGGAAGATGTAAAAAAAGCATTGGACGAAAAGCGGAATGTGTTTGATGAAAAACGCCGGGAACTGGATGCAAGCCGTGGCGAATTGCAAGGCATACAACGTAGCCAGTTTGATGCTGAAAAGCAGGTGGCCGTGGCCGATGCCAGCATTATGAACCTGAACCGCAGCATTATACAATTGCAGGAAGAACAGGAACAGCGCCGGGACGATTTGCAACGCCTGCAACGTGAAAAGGAAGATAGGGAAAGAGAACTGGATGATAAAAAGAAGTTTTTAACCGAACTGCAAACCCAGCACCAGCAAACCAAAGAACAGATACTGGCCGGGCAGGGCGAAATGGAAATCCTTCGCAGCAAACTTGTGGATGAAAACCGTAAACTGGACAGCCGCCGCAACGAATACGACCTGCTGAAAAGCCTGATTGACAGTATGGAAGGCTATCCGGAAAGTGTAAAATTTTTACACAAAAACCCTAACTGGAACCACGAAGCACCTATACTCAGCGATATTATTTACGTAAAAGAACAATACCGCACAGCCGTAGAAAATGTACTGGAACCCTACCTGAGCTATTATGTAGCCAGCGATTTAGCGGAGGGTTTGCAAGCCGTAAATTTATTGGAAGCCAATCAAAAAGGTAAGGCCAATTTCTTTTTACTGGATAAAATAAATGCTTTTGTAGAAGCCGATAACCGAAAATCGGAAGCCAACCATGGACTGTTTTTACCCGGTGCAAAACCCGCCATGGAAGTAATAGAAGTGGAGCCACGCTACCGCAACCTTGCCATGCATTTACTGGGCAATGTGTTTATAGCCGAAGACGAAACCGTGCTGGAAAATAGCGGCGACCATGTGATACTGGAAAAAACCGGGAAGTATGTAAAAGGAAAATATTCGCTGACCGGAGGCAGCATTGGCTTGTTTGAAGGCAAGAAAATAGGCCGTGCCAAAAATCTTGAAAAGCTGATGAAGGAAATTAATGCACAAGATATTATTGTAGATGAACTGAAGCAGAATATCAGCCGTAAACATGCTGAGGTATTGGGCTTTAATGAGCAACTGAAAGAAAATGTAATCCGCCAAACGGAGCAGGAAATATTACAACTCACCAATGGCGTTTTTGCTGCACAAAATAAAATGGAAAACCTGCTGGCTTCGCAAAATACGGCTGCAGGAAGACTGGCTGGTTTCGAAGATCAGTTGCTGGAACAGCAGGACAGTATTTCCAATGTTAGGGAGGCTTTGCAAAACCTGATAGAACAATTGCAGGATGCACAGGCAGCCATACAAACCAAGGAAGATTACTACAAACTGGCCGATGCCGAATACCAGCAGGCAAGCGGACAGTACAATGAAAATAACCTGAACGCTACCCGTCAGCAAAGTAAAATAACGGCTTTGCAGCAGGAACTGGATTTTAAAACCCAACAGGCAAACGACCTCCAAAAGCAGATAACCGACAGCAATATACAACTGGCACAGGCTAGCGAACAGATGGTGGGAAATGCTGCACAACTGGATGCAGCCGAAGCTTTGCTGGTAACATTACTGCACCAAAAAGAGGCCGACGAAAAGGTGCTGAACGAAACCGATGCCGCCTATTACAATCAGCGGAATGAAATTGCGGCAAAGGAAAGCGAACTGCGGCACAAGCAAAAGAGCAAGGAAATGGTAGACCATTTGCTCAACGAAATAAAGGACAAACTGAACGATTTAAAACTGCAACTGGCAGGTACCAAAGAAAGGCTGGACGTGGAGTTCAGGATCAATATAGATGATATTATAGACGAAGCAAGGGAAGGCGATACGCCTGTAGAAGAGCTGCAAGCCAGCGTGGACCGGATGAAAAAACGCCTGGAAAACCTGGGTGAAGTAAACCCAACCGCTATAGAAGCCTATACCGAAATGAAAAAACGGTATGAGTTTATTCTGGAACAAAAGAACGACCTGGTTACCGCCAAAGAAAGCCTGATGCAAACCATACAGGAAGTGGAAGCCACGGCCAATCAGCAGTTTCTAGATACGTTTAATAAGGTTCGGGATAATTTTCAGAAAGTGTTTAAAGCATTGTTTACCGATGAAGACACGGCCGATATGGTATTGGTAGATCCTGAAAACCTGGCCGAAACCGGAATCGATATTTTGGCAAAGCCAAAAGGAAAACGCCCTGCCAGTATCAATCAGCTTAGCGGTGGTGAAAAAACTCTGACAGCTACGGCACTTTTGTTTGCCATTTATCTGATAAAGCCAGCGCCATTTTGTATTTTGGACGAAGTAGATGCTCCGCTTGATGATGCCAACGTGGGTAAGTTTACCAATATGATTAAGCAATTTAGCGAAAACAGTCAGTTTATTATTGTAACGCACAATAAGCAAACCATGGGTGCGGTGGATGTAATTTATGGTGTAACCATGCAGGAAGCCGGTGTGAGTAAATTGGTGCCTGTGGATTTCAGGAGTTTGAATTAGGCGCATAAAAGCACTGGTTCGTGTCAACTACACTGGTTCAAATGCACTGGTTCGTGTCCTCACGAACCGGAATCAACACAGTTGCACTGGTTCGTGTCTTCACGAACCGGAATCAACACAGTTGCACTGGTTCGTGTCCTCACGAACCGGAACTAATGTCGCACTGGTTCGTGTCTTCACTAACCGGAATGTTAGGGTATTCTTTTTTTCACTTATAAATTAACTACACATGAACGGAGAAGGTATTATCATTTCAGTAATTCTGGGTGCTGCGGCCGGTTGGCTCGGTGGCCAGTTGTACAAAGGCAGTGGTCTTGGCCTTATTGGCAATATCGTAGTTGGTATTGTTGGCGGCTGGATTGGTTATTGGATTTTTGGCAAATTGAATATTCAACTTGGTTCTGGCTGGCTAGGCTATATTTTTACAGCCGCTATCGGAGCTGTTGTTTTATTGGCCATTCTAAATCTAATCATCCGAAAAAAATAGAATGGTTTTTTGAAATTTAAAATGGAATAAAAAGGGTTTGGATTAAAAAACCAATCCCTTTTTTATTGTAATATTTGTAATCTGGATTTACTGGAGAAAAGAATAAATTCTAATCAATTTACAACCATGTTTTCGAAAAAAGATATTGAAAAATATTATGACCTGAGCGAAGTGCATTACCGCCTTTTCTGGAACCTTGATAAAAGCAAATCCCTGCATTATGGCTATTGGGATAGCAACACTAAAAACTTTCATGAAGCACTTCAGAACATCAATAAAATACTGTCTGGCCGGGTAAACATTTCTAAAGAAGATATAGTGCTGGATGCGGGTTGTGGTGTAGGCGGTTCTTCGGTTTGGTTGGCCAAAAAAATTGGTTGCCGGGTTATAGGCATTAGCCTTAGCGAAAAGCAGGTGCAGCAGGCTACAGCCCTCGCCTCGTTAGAAAACCTCTCACATCTTGCAAGCTTTGAGCAAAAAGACTTTACCTCCACAGGCTTCCCCGATGCTTCTTTTGATGTGGTATGGGCTATAGAAAGTGTGTGCCATGCAAAGGAAAAAGCAGATTTTTTGCAAGAAGCCTTTCGAATACTTAAAACAGGTGGCCGGCTAGTTGTGGCTGATTTTTTTAAAAACGACCTTTTAAAAGATAATGATGCAAAACTGATAGAACAGTGGGCAAATGGCTGGGCTATTGATGACTATGCTACCAAAGAAGCATTTGTACTAAAAAGTGCCGAAGCTGGTTTTACAAATATCAAAGTGGAGAACGCCTCAAAAGCGATAATGCCATCAGCTAAAAAACTGTACAGGGCTTATTTCCTGGGTATTGTACCTGCATTTTTATACCGCCTCTTTAATCGCAGCCATACCGCCCTGGCTAAGAATAATGTGGATACAGCCTACCTGCAGTACGTAACGCTTAAAAAGGATTTGTGGAAATATTTGATAGTGAGTGCTGAGAAGAAATAGTTAGGTAATAAATAGAATTTTTAGTGAAAATTGGCGATGAAAATCTGTAGTTTCTTATAAAATGCCCCAAAACTGTTGCTTTGATTTTGAAGCCAATCGAAATCAGCATTTTGTAACAGTACTTGAATAATATTTTCGATTGTTTTTGTTTTGCCGTATAGTGAAATCTTTGCTTCTACTCTAACTTTCTTCTCAATATCGGCTGCCACATTTTTAGTGATGCCAGGGTTTTCATTATTGTGTTTTATAAGTAAAAACCAATGTTCTATTGCCTGGACTGGAAATAGAATGACTGTTTTTATTTTTCCTTTATCATCAAGTTTTTCGTAAAGGGTTTGATATTCTTTGAAGAACTGTTCTCTATTCCGGTCATCGTAATCAATTCCAATAATTACCAAATCTAGCCTGTATGCTTTCAGGAAAATATGGTCAACAGCTTGGGGAAATTTATAGAGTACTTCCTTACTGTTATTGGATTTAAACTGTTTGTAAAATGAAGGGATGAAAGTAAATTGTAAAGTATCGTTTTGCAAATGCAATATGATGCTTTCAATAAAAGTCTTGTGTGCAATGTCTTCTTAAACGATGCTGTACCTTATTTCACTCATACAGGCACTCCTCCTAAAAATCCAAAAACCCATTTTTGGCCAAGTGTTGTTCCGTAATTTTTGTTGGGTTCTATTCCTTTTTCTGCCAGATCATTATTTACAGGATCTATGATATCCGTTTGTAGGTTTTTGATTTCTGTAAATCCATCTTTCATTTCAAAAACGAAAATACTTTCAGGTTCATCTTCAAATAAGTCCACTACCAAAGGGCTGTGAGTGGTCATTATGACCTGTACATCTTTTTCTTCGGTTAATTTTCGGATTAGATCAATGATTTCTTTTAACCTTCTTGGGTGTATTCCGGTTTCTGGTTCTTCAATTAAGATAAGCGACGGATGATTAGGCTGATTGATGATACACAAAAGAGAAAGTAGATATAAAACACCTTCTGATAATTCTTCTGCCCAAAATGTTTTTCCATCATTGGCAACAAGCCCAAACTTTGAATAGACATTTTTACTAAATGAGTCTTTTGATAATTCTTTTCCCTCTGCATCTACAATATCAACAACGATATCATTAAAGTAATCGGTGAGTTCATATAATTGCTTAGTAATAGCATTGAAAATGAATCGATGTTTATTTAAATAGTTTTGCAGTAAAAGGGAAATGTTTTCACCGTCCTTTGATAAAGTCGATGGAGATTTACCAACAACATACAATGCTTTGAGTTTATCAGGGTTTATTTTGTAAATCTCACTTGAGAACCCTTTTTTTAAAAAATCAAATTGTTTAATACGTACATCGACATCTCTATTATCATTCTCTGGACGGGGAAAAATTATCTTCAATTCAGGAATTTCAATCTCGATTTTAAAGGGAAGGTTTTCTTTATTTTGGTTATAAGTGAAGTCTGTGCTTGGGTCGCCGTTATTCACAATTCCTACTGTGTTTATTCCTGAGATACATTTCAAAAAATTACTCTTCCCTGAATTATTAGGCCCAATCAATAAATTCAACTTCTGCAATTTCACATCTGCATGTTTAATGCTTTTGTAATTGTCTATCACTATCCTTTCTATCATAATGTTCTAATTTGTATCAGTAAATCTAAAAAACTATTGCCAAGAAAACCATTGAACTGTAAATGAATCAAACAATGGTCTTAGACCCAATGACTGTTATTACGATTCCTCATCAAAAAACAACTTGTAAAACTTCTTCCCGGTTCGCTCATCAATCCCTTTTTCTATCATATCCTGCCGGCCGTGGATATAGACATGGAAGTTTTTATCCAGCTTTAAAATATTTTTAAAAACCTTGGATTGCTTTTTTACGGCTGCAATATGGATGGCGAAATCGTCCTGAATATCCACCTCTTTATTGGCCTCATAGTTTTCTTTAAACTTGCTGAAACTATCAGCCACTTCGGGGTGATGAATCACTTCTTCTTTAAACTCATCCATGTTAAAATGATCCTTCGTTTTAAAGTAGTCTAATGAGCGGTTCATCAGGTCTATCTGGTCGCTTTTGGCCACATCAAATTTTTCGGAATATTCGTTGGTTACAAACAAGCGGCACATCTGCAAAGCATCGCTGGTATTGTGGTACGCATCGGCGTAGGGTTTTACTTGTAAAAAATCAGTAACCCAATATTGGGTGTCGTTTTGCTTGTTGGTATGGTCTACTATACACACCACATAGCCTTCGGCTTTATTGGTTTTAAATATCAGGCAGCCCTTATCCAGCTTATTAATATTGATGCCTTCTTCCTGTGCTATTTCCAGGCTTTGGCCATGCGGAAAAACCTTTAGAAAAGTCTCTTTGGTTTCGCTTTTAAAAATACCGAGGGCTGGTAAATATTCACCGTTTAGCGGTACTTCATCAAAAAGAGCCACATACATTTCTCCTTCTTTTACCCGCACATGGGTGCTTTTGCTGTACAGAAATTTTGCTATCAGATTACTTTGCTCAGCAAAGGTTTTATGGTCGGCGAAAATGGCGCTGGCATAGCTGAACACCTCGTTCATTTCCAGATTGCTGATGTGGTTAAAATGGTATTGTTCCTGTTCGTTAAACGGGCTAAGGAAAAACTTGTTGAGCAGTTTCTGTACATCTTTATCGTTCAGCGTTAGGGGGTTTTCCGAAAGTTTTAAATCTTCACCACGGGTGGGGTTGCCTACTTTATGAGCTATTACCTGTTGCAGTTGTATGCTGTCTATTCCTGTCATGCTGCAAATGTGTGGGTTTTTTGCTATTATAAAACTGGTAAGCGAAAACCGCCATTTATTACTTTGAAAATTTTAATAATGAAACAATCATTGTGAGGCTGGGTCCTTGCCCGGTCGTGGCAATCCCCAGGAGTTAATTACCGGGATTTGGTTTTGATTCAACTCCTCCGATGAATAGTAGGGGGATTGCTTTACCGCAATACTGCGGCACAGGCAGGCAAGAACCCTCGCAATGACGTGGGTTTTTAAAAGCCCAATAGTAGCATTGCCGATGAACGGAGCGTCGCCAATGTCGCTTCATAGTAGCACACAACTCTGGTACCAAAAGAAAGATGACGAAACTTTTCTTGTACGCTTTTGTATTCTATATTGCCTTTCTAAAATCTTTATTGCTAAACAATTATTATGAAGAAAATCGTTCCCTTTCTATTGCTGTTTGTAACGGTATCCGTTACGGCACAAATACCTTCGCCAGCCAGCTTTTTGGGTTACGAACTGGGCGACCGTTACACGCCACATTATAAAATAGTACAGTATTTCGAAGCCGTAGCCAAGGCTACTCCGGCTACCATGAAACTGGAACAATACGGCGCCACCAATGCAGGGCGGCCATTGTTATTGTCTTATATTTCTACTGCCGAAAATATCAGCAATCTGGAGAATATTCGCCTCAATAACCTGCGCCTTGCAGGGCTGGAAACGGGTAGCGGCGATGTGGCAAATGCCAAAGCTATTGTTTGGCTGAGTTACAATGTACATGGCAACGAAACAAGCAGCAGCGAAGCGGCGATGGCCATGCTGTATGAGATGGTGACTTGCGCCACTACCAACACAAAAGAATGGCTGAAAAATACTGTGGTTATTGTAGACCCATGCATTAACCCCGACGGCCGTGACCGCTACGTAAACTGGTTTAACAGCGTAGTTGGCCCAATCCCAAACCCCGACCCGCAAAGCAGGGAACATGCAGAGCCATGGCCCGGCGGCAGGAGCAATCATTACA
>JAYUOV010000129.1:0-4942 GCA_043760535.1 Chitinophagaceae bacterium | reverse complement strand
TAAACAAGTAAACAAGTAAACAAGTAAACAAGTGAACAAGTAAACAAGTAAACAAGTAAACAAGTAAACAAGTAAACAAGTGAACAAGTAAACTAAATAAACCCCAAAATAACAACATGAAAACAGTAACTACCTGGAAACATGATATGGCTTACGACAGCGAAATGGAAGGCCATCAGATAAGTATAGATGGAGGGCTAAATGAAAATGGTAAGCGTTTGGGCTTTGGGCCAAAAGCCCTGCTACTAACAGGTTTGGCAGGTTGTAGCGGAATAGATGTAGTGGATATTCTTAAAAAAATGAAGGTCGTATTTACCAAACTAGTAGTAACAGCCGAAGCCGATGTGGTGGAAGAGCATCCAAAAGTTTTTAAAGACATTACCATGGTATATGCTACCGATGTTACAGCAGATGATACCGATAAATTAAAACGAGCCATACAGTTATCAATTGATAAATATTGTGGTGTAGCAGCTATGCTCAAAAAAAATAGTAGCATTAATTTTCGAATAGAATCCATTTAAAAAATAGCTGTTGTCTGCATCCAACCAAACCATCCGGGTTCAAAAATGGGTTACACTTCTTGGAGTGGTATTGTTATGCATTAAATTTTTCGCCTATTTTCTTACCCATTCTGTGGCCATACTTACCGATGCGTTAGAAAGTATTGTAAATGTGGTAGCTGGTTTTATTGGCTGGTATAGTTTGTATGTGGCTTTTAAGCCACGGGATACCGATCATCCTTATGGCCATGGCAAGGCGGAGTTTATTTCGGCCACTATAGAAGGCACTTTAATATTGCTGGCTGGTATTTTTATTATTATTAAAGCCACAAGTAATCTGTTGCATCCGCACCCTATTAGCGAACTAGATTATGGTATCATCCTTATTGCCATTTCTGGCATTATTAATTTTATTGCTGGCAAAATAGCTATTAAAACCGGCAGGCAAAATAAATCGATGGCCATTGCTGCCTCGGGTAAGCACCTTGTAAGCGATGCCTATTCTACTGTTGGTCTGCTATTAGGTTTGGCTATTCTCTTTATTACAAAATTGTGGTGGATTGATAGTGCAGTAGCTATGTTGATAGCACTCATTATTTTATTTACTGGCTACAAAATAGTGCGGCAAGGCATAGCAGGAATTATGGACGAAGCCGACCCTCGCTTACTAAATAACCTGGTGCAAGTGCTTAATAAAAACCGGCGGCCAAACTGGATAGACTTACATAATCTACGTATCATAAAGTATGGCAGCAGCCTACATGTAGATTGCCACCTAACCCTACCATGGTATTTTAATATACACCAAGCTCATGTAGAAATAGATGTGCTGGCCAATGTAATAAAAGAAAATTTTGGCGAAGCCATGGAAATTTTTGTACATACCGATGGCTGCCTGGAATTCTCCTGTAAAATTTGTAGTAAAGAAAATTGTAATGTACGGCAGTATCCTTTTCAGCAAAAAATTGAATGGAATATTGATAATATTTTCCCCGATAAAAAACATGCTATACAAGAAGTAGGTAGCCTTACAATTTCTGCTGTTTAGTTTTTTTTAATGAAAGGATAAACTAATAATACATTTACTAAATAACAAATAATGCTATACGAGCCGGATTATGTTTTACCCGATGAGGCTGGTTTTAAAGGCACACTATTAGACGAATATCTGGCATTGGGTTTTTACCGAATGCAGCATATTATGTTTACTACAAACCATACCAGGCTTAATTTAGATGGTAATAGCGTTCCAGTTTTTTGGTTGCGTACATTGCTGCCTCAGGTTCATGAGCAACCTTCTGCAAGAGCTATTAGAAAAAAATGTGCAGCTTTTTCTGTAACCTATAAAAAAGCAATGATTACACCCGAAACAGAAGCACTATACAGCCTGTATAGAGAAAGTGTAAACTTTAGCACATCAGAAACTTCAAGGTCGTATCTCCATCAGTTTGAATTTTACAATCCGTTTGATTCGTGGATGGTGGAAGTGAGGGATGCTACCCAATTAATTGCTGTTGGTTATTTTGATAAGGGTAGCAATGCTATATCTGGCATCCTTAATTTTTATCATCCTGCATATAATAAATACAGCCTGGGTAAATTTTTGATATTGCAAAAAATTAATTATGCTATCACAAATAAAATGGATTGGTATTATACCGGCTACATCAGCACTGCCACTACAAAGTTCGATTATAAATTATTTCCGGATGCTACAGCAATGCAAGTGTACTTACCTATGGAGCGTAAATGGGTGTGTTACAATACTTTGGGCAAGCCACTTTTATTGGCTTATGTTATAAAATACCTAATGCAGTAGTGTGCTTCTATTTTTATCTATAAACCATAGTATAGAGATTTGTATCCAAAGCATATCTTTCGTGTATGAAAAAAATTGCTAAACTATTTGCACTTTCGATTGGTTTTTTACTGGCCATTAATGGCTTTTCACAAAGCGCTTTACATAAGCCCAAAAAAGACTTGGTTCTATGGTATAATCAACCAGCTAAAAACTGGGACGAAGCATTACCAATAGGCAATGGTCGCCTTGGCGCCATGGTATTTGGTCGGGTACAAGAGGAGTTGATACAGCTAAACGAATCTACCCTTTGGACCGGTGGCCCGGTAGAACACAATCCCAATCCTGATGCTTACAAATATTTACAGCCGGTACGGGATGCATTGTTTAGCGACAGCATAGGCGACGCTGTAACGTTGCTTCGCAAAATGCAAGGCCCCAATACGAATATGTACCAGCCTCTGGGTGATATTATAATTAAACAAAAGCTGGCTGGAGCAACCACAAATTACCTACGAAACCTTAATATATCTAACGCTACTTCCTCAACAGTTTTTACTTCTAATGGCACAATGTTTTCAAGAGAGATATTTTCTTCCGATCCGGATGAGGTAATAATAATACGGCTAAGAAGTAGTGTGGCAAAGGCTTTGCAATTTACCGTAGGTGTAAACCACCAATTGCAATTTGAAAAAATGGTAACAACTGCTAAAGAATTGGTGCTAAAAGGTAAGGCAAGAATTACCAGCGATGAAAGTAGAAATGTGAAACCTTTTATTTTTTCCGAACCTGCCAAATGTAAAGGAATGCGTTTCCAGTTTAGAATAAAAGCGGTGACCAATGATGGTATGATAAGTAACGATAATGACAGCACAATAACCATTAGTGATGCCACCGAAGCAGTACTTTATATAACTGCAGCCACAAGCTTTAACGGCTACGATAAATGCCCCGATAGCGATGGTAAAGATGAAGTAAAACTGGCCACTGGTTATCTGCAAAAAGCCCTTACAAAAAACTATAACCAACTTTTAAGTACCCATATAAAAGACTATCAGCAATATTTTAACCGGGTTCAGCTCTCTATTAACAATGAGGCAGTAGCCGAAAAAGCCACCGACAAGCGATTGGCAGATTATAAAGCAGGCATTGCAGATACTGGTTTGGAAGAATTGTATTTTCAGTTTGGCCGATACCTGCTCATTTCATGTAGTCGGCCGGGTGGTATTGCTGCTAATTTACAAGGCATTTGGTGCCATCAAATACGCCCACCGTGGCGTAGCAATTACACTACCAATATTAACCTGCAAATGAATTACTGGCCAGCCGAAGTATGTAACCTTAGCGAAATGGCTTTGCCCTTGATGGATCATATAAAACGCATGGCAGTAAACGGCACGTACACGGCCAAAAACTATTACAATATGAAGGGCTGGGTGGTACACCACAACAGCGATATATGGGCACAAACTAACCCAGTAGGCGAAGGTGGCGGCGACCCAAAATGGGCCAACTGGAGCTTGGGTAGCCCATGGCTTAGCCAGCATTTATTTGAGCATTATTTATTTACCTCCAATAAAAAATTTCTAAAAGATTCTGCTTACCCGCTAATGAAATCTGCTGCCGAATTTTGCATGGATTGGCTGGTAGAAAAAGATGGCATGCTGGTAACGGCACCATCCACTTCGCCGGAAAACGTGTACCTCCATCCCAATGGCTTTAAAGGCACTGTAACCATAGCCTCTGCCATGGATATGGAAATTATGTGGGATATTTTTACCAATACCATTACTGCTGCAGGGGTGCTCGGGGTAGATAAATCCTTTGCAGACTTGTTATTAAAAAAGCGATCGATGCTTAGCCCCTTAAAAATAGGAAAAAAAGGTAATCTGGTAGAATGGTTCGGCGATTGGGAAGATGAAGATCCGAAGCACCGGCACGTTTCACAGCTGTTTGCATTGCATCCTGGCCATCAGATTTCGCCATTGCTGGATAGTAATTTTTCTAATGCTGCCAGAAAAACTTTAGAGGTACGTGGCGATGGCGGTACTGGCTGGAGCAAGGCATGGAAAATTAATTTTTGGGCAAGATTGCTGGACGGTAATCATGCCTACAAAATGTATCAGGAGCTGCTTAAAACTTCCACACTTAATAATTTATTCGATACCCATCCGCCATTTCAGATAGATGGAAATTTTGGTGCCACAGCGGGTATTGCAGAGATGCTACTCCAAAGCCATCTTTCCGAAATTCAGCTACTGCCTGCATTGCCTGCTGCCTGGGCTAACGGGCATGTAAAAGGATTGGTGGCTAGAGGCAATTTTGAAATAGAAATGTTTTGGAAAGATGGAAAAATTACAAAAGCCATCATCACTTCTAAAGCAGGCAATATCTGCAAACTGCGTACCAACGAAAAAGGAATGGTAAGGGGAATAATTTCAAAATCCGCATCCATTATATTTAATAAAACAACACAGCATGTACTTTATTTTTCTACAGTAAAAGGAAGGGTATATGTAATAAATTTTTAGTTAAATATATATATTCTATATTTAATATGCCTAACCCTTTACGATTAAATTGCCTTTTTATTCGTAGTTTAAAAACTCCTTACCCCTTTGATCTGAAACAGCTTATTATT
>JAYUOV010000128.1:0-1778 GCA_043760535.1 Chitinophagaceae bacterium | reverse complement strand
CAACAGTAATGGTTTCCATAATTATTGTTTTAGCCAAAATTAAATCTTTTAATCCACCAGCGAACCAGTTAAAAACTGCAATGCTACTTCGTCTGTTTTCATGGTGAACAGTGCATTGATTAAATTGGTATTGGTGGCTACCAGGCTTAGCTGTACCTGCCGCAGATCTACCAAAGTAATAGCGGCACGGCGAAAACGCTCCATGGCAATATTGCTATTTTCTTTTATAAGCACCAGGTTTTCTTGTTGCAGCCCATACTGTTGTTTGGCGTTGTTGTATTCGTTGTATGCATTTGCCAGCATTGCTTGCAGGCTGTTCCTAAGATTTTCGGTCTGTGTTTTTTGGGTCTTTAACTGTATGTTATTTACCTGCAATTGCCTTTTTACTACACTGCCCTGAAATAGCGGTAACGTAACTGTAAACCCTGCCTGTGGTCCGTAGTTTTGGTTAAGCAATGTAAAGCCTGCACTATTATTGCTGCGGCCAAAGTTGCCGCCGGCATTAAGGCTTACCACTGGGTACAACTGGCTTTTTATTTCTTTATACAAATCCATAATTACCATTTCCTGCCTTTTGGCAGCCAGTACTTGTGGGTTAAGCGAATCGATATTTTGTAAGGCGGTATTTTTTGCAGGCAATGTTATTACCTCTGCCGAGTCATTTACCGCAAAGCCCAATGCCGGATCTCTCGATAGCAAATTATTGAGGGTAGTTTTTGCCACCAGAATATTGTTTTCCAGCTGCATCATGGTGTTGCGTTGATCGTTCAGGTCCACCTGGCTTTGCAGGTAATCGTTTTTGGCGGCCGTTCCTATTTCAAACCTGGCTTTGGAAAGCTTTACCCTTTCTTCAAACAGAACCATGGTTTCTTTTAGTGCCGAAAGTTGCTGCTGCAGCCTGGCTATATTGTAATAATTAGTAATTACATTAAAAACTGTTTGGTTACCCTGCTGCCGTAAGTTTAGTTCGCCGATAGTTTGTTGTGTTTCTAGGCGGTGTTTGGTATAAACCACTCTATACCCATTAAAAATTCGCCATGAGCCAATTATATTGGCATTGAGGTTTCTGTTAGTAGCTCCGTCTCTTTTAATGATAGTTCCGTTAGTAAGGTTTTGTTGCAGATTGGTAAGGCTGTAGGTGTAGCCAAGGTTAGCATTTACCGTAGGTAATCGTCCGGCCAATGCCCAGGTATTGCTAATGGTAGCTATCTCTGCATCATTTTTGGCCACTTGTATATCGTAGCTGTTTTGCATGGCTTGCTTTATTGCATCTTCTAGTGTAAGTATGGGTTGGGCGGCACATACCATTATAGATAGTGGGTACCAAGCTGTTAGCAGTATTATCTTCTTCTTCTTCATTTCTTCTAAATTTATTTAAAAATATACAAGGGGCAAACGGCTATACAGCTAGCCATTTAGCAAATAAATTACATAACCAATGATTTACTGAGCCATTGCCCCAATAACTTCTGATGTTTTTTTCCTCGTTTGCCAATGTAACAAAGTTTTGCAATGTCACCCATTGCCCTGTAATAAACGGGGTTTACAACTTGTTAAAAGGCATCTTGCTAATATTCAGAACTCCTTACCCCGTGAACTGAAACCGCCTGTTATTCGCAATCTAAATACCTGATAGTAGCAGCCTCATCCGGCCTTCGGCCACCTTCTCCTACAGAGAGGGGAAGCGGAACAAGGGTATGTTGTTGAACGGAGTCCCGTAATGCTACGGGATTTACAACGTTCGCCAATGTCGCTCCATCAGGGCACGGCTTTCGCTG
>JAYUOV010000127.1:0-14984 GCA_043760535.1 Chitinophagaceae bacterium | reverse complement strand
GATTTGTATTCTGAAACAACGGTGCTTAAAAATGGCAAATTGTTTTACCAATACGAAAACATGCTAAGGCCTGTGAAGGAGAAAATAATTAAGATTCGATATGCCGATGGCGATTCTTTACAAACAAAAACCATTAGGGCTTACTATACCCACCATGGGCCAGTAATGGATAAAAGAAATGGTAAGTGGGTGAGCCTGAAATCGTATAACCGATCTATGCTAAGCCTAATACAAAGCTGGAAACGTACAAAAGCGACTGGCTTTAAAGATTATAAAAAACTGATGTATTTAAAAGCCAATACCAGTAATAATACCGTGTTTGCAGATGATAAAGGAAATATTGCTTACTGGCACGGCGACTATGTTCCAGTACGTGATACAAGCCTTGACTGGAGCAAGCCGGTAGATGGCAGCAAAGCGGCTACAGAATATAAAGGACTACACATGGTGGATGATATTGTGAATATGATAAACCCAGCCACAGGTTGGATTCAAAATTGTAATTCCACACCGTTTACAGTATCTGGCACAAGCAGCCCCAAAAAGGCAAATTACCCATCTTACATGGCTCCAGATGGCGAAAATTTTCGAGGTATAAATGCTGCCAGAATATTGAGTAAAGGCAATGCTTACACCATCGAAAAAGTAATAGCAGATGGGTACGATACTTACCTAACAGCTTTCGAAATACTGGTTCCGGCTTTGGTAAAAGTTTACGAAAAAAATGTAAGCACTAATGATTCTACGTATCAGCGTTTGAAAGAACTGATAGCCATTTTAAAACAGTGGGATTACCGCAGTGGCGAAGCCAGTATTGCCACTACGTTGGCAGTTGAATGGGCAGAAGTATTGAGCCCGGCTATCCAAAAAATATATATTAATCAAGGTGATAAAGATCAGGTGCAGCGTACCACACAATTTGCTGCTACAGCTTCTGCCAAAGATTTTTTAGAACCGCTACTAACTGTAAAAAACGAACTAATAAAAAGGTTTGGTAAATGGCAAATGCCCTGGGGCGAAGTGAACCGTTTTCAGCGGATAAGCGGCGACATAAAAGATTGTTTTGATGATAAGCAGCCAAGTATTCCGATTGGTTTTACTTCGGCCTTGTGGGGGCAGTTGCCCTCGTATAAGAGTAGTTACTTTGCTAATACTACAAGCCGTTATGGTTTTCATGGAAATAGCTTTGTATGTGCTGTAGAGTTTGGTAAAAAGATAAAAGCTACATCGCTTTTAGCCGGTGGGCAAAACAGTAACCCTTCATCAAAACACTTTAAAGACCAGGCTGAAATGTACACACAGGGCCAGTTTAAAGAGGTATTGTTTTATAAAGAAGATGTACTAAAGCATGTGGAAAGTACTTACCATCCGGGAATGAAATGATTTGCAATACTGCATGTAAAGATGCCCTTATTGCTACCTTAGATCGATAATCCACATATTCCTTCCTGCTATTTCAAAACATTGGGCTTTGTATTTTTTGTAAAAATCGGAGGCCAAAAATTCGATGATTTTATCATTGCCACCAAGTTGGATGCACACCATTTTAACGCCGCCATTTTTACATTCTATTGCTAAGGCTTCCCAATTTTTTGGTGTATTGGCAATGCCTAAAAATTTATTGCTAGTTAAAAAAGCAGCCTTGTGCATCCACTCACCTGTATCGATGGATGTAATAGGGCCATGTAAATTATTTTGCCTGATAACTGTAGCTAATTCATGTGCTTCTTTATCGTTATTAGTGGCCTTAATTAGCCTTATTATTGGGCCTATAATAAAAGAAAAAAATAACAAATGCCAAATCCATTTTTTAGTAAACGATGCCTGCTGTAAATAGTAGCAGGATGCTATAAGTAATAGTACGGAAACTGGCCACAAGTAACGTTCTTCTATAAAAATAAGCAGGTACACCAATGGAAATAAAACGATTACAGCCACCACAGAATGTATCAGGCTGTTTCTGTTTCTTTTTACCAAAAGCCCAACCAATACAACAGGGGAAAGAAACGAAATCCACATTACTGCTATAAAACTATTTTTTATGTTAAAGCCTATCATTTTTACGCCTCGAAAAAGCATTTCTTTAGATTGAAACGGCGTGTACGTTTTTGCCTGAGAATAAAACGGATCTACCCATCGGCTGGTAGCGGCCTCGTAAGGAGGTAGGTAAAAGAACGCGGTGTAATCTGGCTGTCCAGCTTTTAAAACCCAACTCCAGTTTAATTTGCCACTGTAGCCAAAAGTGATGATGTGGTATTTGTTCCATAGCACAAACATCCACAATAATATTAGTGGTAAAAATGCCATCAGCCCGGCCATATATTTTAGCAAATGCCAACCCTTTTTTTTAATAAATGGAAACCAAACAAAGTGGATAAAAGTAAAGTGGATGATAAAGAAAACGCCGCCATACGTTTTTGAAAAAAAGGCAATGGCTGCTATAAACCCAGCATAAATATTGGTAAGCACACTCTTATCCAAATCATCTTTCAATATTACATTTACATATAACAAAAAAAGCCAAACAAAGAGCAGGTCGGCGGCTAACTGTACACTGGCATAGTATAGCACCATTACCATTACAGTAAGCAGTATCCAGGTTGTTAGTTTTGCAGTAAACACAAATCGGTGCAGCATTTTATCTGTTTGGTACAATACACCAATGCCAAAGAAAACATTGGCTATTTTAAAACAAAGCACATCGTTAAAGCCCATTTTTAAAAGGGGTAACATTATCCAGCTATTTAGTGGACTCCAGTAGCCGTTTACTGCATGTTTCCATTCGCCGGCGGCGTAATGCCTAGCCACGGTTATATAGCCAATGGCATCTATGTCTAAAATATATTGGTAAAACGGAAAAAGGGCAGCAAACAAAATCATCAGCAAAACGGCTGCGTGTTGCCAGCTAAAGCCATTTTGTACAGTGGTAAATTGTTTGTTTTGGTTTTCGTTCATCGTCAAATTTGGGTAATTATCGAATAGCATGGTACAAGTTGTTTTTATAGCACCCTTAGATAAAACCGTAATATATATACCACAGAAGGGGTAAAATGTTAATACCTGGTGTAAAGTAATTTGTAAATAGTTAAATAATTCGATTAGATATTGACGGCAAACAGTAAATGAAGGATGACTAACTTACCTAATAACAACTCACAATTTTACCTCAGGCAAAGTATAGGGTATGCCTAAAGCTAAGCTTGCAATAGAACCATAAATTTATGCCCTAAAACATTCTTTTTAATTAGTTAAATTTGTGCGTAATAAAGCAGCCATTTTCATTATTCTTGCTTTTATCATTCCCATGTTTTGGGGCTGTACGGGTAAAATAGTAGAAAAGAAAAAAGAAGACCTACTGGTGGAACTGATAACCAGTGATATTTGGTTACTAAATAGTTTTTACGAAGGCAGCAACAACCTAAGTGCCGAATTTGCACCTTACCAATTTAAGTTTAACACCGATGGTGCAATGTTCGCAAATAAAGTGGGTTTTCCTAATGCAACCGGCAACTGGGTGGGCAATGTAACTGCCATGACGATATATACTAATTTTCCTATGGAAACGGGTATTTTTAAAAAGCTAAATGGTTTGTACACCATCACTTCCTCGTCTTTAATTGATGTAAAAGCTAATAGGCTTGAGGGTGCCACAGAAATTAAAATACACTTGATAAAAATAGTTTTATCACCATTTGATATGCCCAATTCGTTTTTCAGTTTCAAACAGTTTACCATACACCAGCATAATTGTGCCATGAAGGTAACAACAGACAGTTGTTTGTTTGGTGCCTGGGCCAGCCTATTAAGCAATGGCCACAAAGCGCTGGATATTGGTGCAGGCACGGGTTTGCTGGCGGTAATGTATGCACAGAAAAACCCATTAGCTGTAATGGATGCTGTGGAAATAGATGCGGATGCCGCTACTCAAGCCGCTGATAATGTTGCTGGTTCGCCATGGCCATCTGCTATAAAAATCATTCACCAAAACATTATCGATTTCAAGCCTGCTAATCTATACGATGCCATTATTAGCAATCCGCCATTTTATAAACAACAATTACAAAGCAGTGATGTAAAAAAAAATGCTGCCCATCATAGCAGCCATCTTTCGCTTCAAGATTTATTTCAGAATGTAGCCAGGCTTTTAAATAACAAAGGCCAGTTTTATGTACTGCTACCCTGGTACAGAACCGATGAAGCCCTGGCAATTGCCGCCGCTTTTTCGCTTTTTCCTGCAAATATTACAGGGGTAAAACAAACACCGAAGCACCCTTATTTTAGATCAATGCTGCTTTTTACTAGGTTGCAGAAAAACCACATACAAGAGCAGGAAATAATTATTGAAACTGAGAAAGGAAAATATTCCGAAGTATTTACTGCTTTGCTAAAAGATTATTATTTGTATTTGTAACGGTTGCAATTACAATGCAGCATAATCTTTCATATAGCCATAAGCTGCTCCAAGGTTTCCTTCCTTTACCACGGTAGCCCTAGTTATCATAAGGCTGCCATTTTTTAATACATCATCCAGCACATATTTTATCAGTTGCTCACCAAAATAACTCGATGCATCTTTTGGCAATTCGTTGGGTAAGTTCCCCACGGCCATCACATCAATAGAATGATGCTGGTAGGGTTCCGTTTTTTTAAGTAATATTTTATCAACTCCATACACAGGATTTTCAATGGTTTGGTCGCCCAGGTTTATGGGTATGGAGCCATTGGTATCGTCGGTAATATCTGCAATGGTTTCTATGCTGAACGATTCATTAATGTCTGTTTTTTCAAAAAGCCTTGGTACATCGGTATCCCAATACACGCCATTCATTAATACATCGGTACAGTGTGTATATGGTAAAAATCGGCTGCGGTATTCCTGCGGGTTGTTATGAAAATGTTCCCTTTTGTAGGTTTTTAATTGCTTATGGGTGTATAGGTCGCCACCTTTTAGTTGTACATATACTGGGTAGCTAAAATTTCGTTCCAGGTATTCATCGGCTTCCACTTCGGTTACGCCCATCAGGTTCATTACTTCCAGCACACCATGTGCCACACGGCCGCTACCAGTAACCGCTATTTTAATATTGGGCAGTTTTACGCCAAAATAATGGTGAATTAAATCTCTATAATCTTTACAATTAAATACCCGTGGCAGCGTAAACAACCCGGTTCGGTTGCCATAAGCCATCATGCCATTGTGTGCACCTACAATTCCTGCAAAAAAGCCAAACCCAATAATACGTTGGCCATCTTCGTGTTCTAGGCATTCGTAGTCTATCAGTGTAATGCCTTTATCTAGTAATGCTTTAAACAGCTTTTGGTTATGTGGTTGTAGTTTTTTTGTATGGCTAAAAAATAAATATGTTTTATCAGCTATTAGCATAGAAACCGGCACCTCTTTAATACCTAAAAGTATATCGCAGCTGCTCATATCCTCACATACTTCTACGCCAGCCCGTCTATATTCATCGTCTGTAAAGCACCTGTTGGTACATGTTTGTATTTTTACCTGTACATCAGGTACATTACTTTCCAGCCAGCGGCATTGTGCTGGGGTAAGTGCCACACGGTTATCACTAGGTTCTTTTCCTTCCCTTATTAATCCAATTATTTTCACTGGGCTTGCTGATTTTAATGGTGATTTTTTACCAAATAAAAATAACATTTTGTTAAAACGAGCCGTAAAGTAAGCGATTAGATACTACAGTTTTTTACTAAATATTTATTGTAATACCTACCAGGTAGCCGCCAGTACTACTAATGAACAATGCTGTGGGATACCTAAACTGAATTTTTTTACAGCATACCTAGGCCACTGCTAAAACCGGCCAGTTCCTTTGCGGCATTGCCAGGGCTTTGTTCTTATTTTCTTAAAAATTTATCCTAATCGCAGGTTTAAATTTTTATTAAGAAAAAATTGAGTGCTAAAAACAAGGTGCGATGTGAACTAATTATACAACCTAGGTTTAGCTACTTGGCTCAAACTATTACTGTTTTAAAAAACAGCACCACTTTAATAAATATTCTAGCAGTGTACCTACTGCCCAATAAGCAATAACTACAAAGGTGCATTTGCTAGCCTTTTAACTTGCTTTTAAAGATGGTGATTGTACCGGCCGTGTAGGTTTTAAATATTTGCCAGAAAAAAAGGTACCATAGTAGAAAACTGCTGGCTATTGGCCATATTAAGCCTGATAAATTAATACAAGTTGCACAGTGGCATTGCCGGTAATAGTTGCTGCCACTGCATTTACTAAGGCAGTAATAGCAGAAGAGTGGTTTAGGCTTAAGTTGAGGAAATTAAAAACGCTGTTACCACCAACAGTTTGGGCAATGTATAATGTGCAATTGATATTTAATAATTGATACATGCAGTATTATTAGGCTCAAATATTTTGTTAATAGTATCATCTGCTTCAGTTAATTATCCCATTATTAATTATCCATTATCTTTTCAAATAACGCTGTATTTCTTTCTTAGTATCCCGTTCTTTAATGGTGTTACGTTTGTCGTGGGTTTGTTTGCCTTTTCCAAGGCCTATTTCCATTTTAGCCCAGCCGTTATCGTTAAAATAAATTTTTAGCGGAATAATGGTATAGCCTTTCTCTTTTGTTTTAGCTTCTAACTTTTTCAGTTCCTTTCTGTTTAATAGCAGTTTTCTTTCTTGTGTAGGTAAATGATTGTAAATAGTACCCAATTTGTACTCCGAAATGTGCAGGCTTTTTACATAAAGTTCGCCTTTGTCAAACAGGCAATAGGCATCGTTAAAGCTAGCCTTACCAGCCCGCAGCGATTTTACCTCCGTACCCGTAAGCACAAGCCCGGCCGTATATTGGGTCTCTATATAATATTCGTGGTATGCTGCTTTGTTGTTAATGCTCATGGGTGGTAGTACAGTTCTTAGTACAAAGTATTTAGTATAAAGTTTTTAACCCTTACATAAAGTGGTATAAAGATACATCGTTGAACTTAGCCCCGTAATGGTATTAGTTATACCTATTGCCAATGTGGCCAAATATTAACAAAATTGCCTGGCTAAGATTTTAAAAACTACGACTTAAACAAATCCAACATCGTAGCCAGTTTATCTTTTAAATCTTTTCGGTGTACTATAAAATCTAGGAAGCCATGTTCTAGTAAAAATTCGCTTCGCTGAAAGCCTTTGGGTAAATCTTTTTTAATGGTTTCTTTAATAACCCGTGGGCCGGCAAAACCAATGAGGGCGTCGGGTTCAGCAATTATAATATCGCCAAGCATGGCAAAAGATGCGGTGGTGCCGCCAAAGGTTGGATCGGTACAAAGGCTGATGTAAGGTATTTTTGCATCGCTTAGCTGGCTAAGTTTTCCGCTTGTTTTAGCTAGTTGCATTAGGCTAAAAGCACTTTCCATCATTCGGGCTCCGCCACTTTTATTTATGATCATAAAAGGGATATGATGTTCAATAGAATAATCTATGCCTCTTGCTATTTTTTCTCCCATTACGCTGCCAAGGCTACCACCAATAAATTCAAAATCCATACAGGCTATTACAAAATTGTGGCCATTTGTTTTGCCCACAGCCACACTAATAGAATCGTTGAGGTCGGTTTTGGCATAGGTTTCGGTTAACCGTTTTCCGTAAGGCTTTAGGTCCGTAAATCCCAAAAAATCTTTCGATTTAATATTGGTAAATAACTCGGTGTATTCATTATCATCGAACAATATGTCGAAATATTCTTCGCTGCCAATGCGATGGTGATAATTGCATTTGGGGCAGGTGTACAGGTTTTCTTTCAGTTCCATTATGGTACAGGTGTACTTACAGCTCTGGCATTTTATCCAAAGGCCATCTGGTGCATCCCTTTTTTCGGCAGTAGTAGTCTGTATATTTTTATTTTTTCGTTTAAACCAGCTCCGTTTTTCTTTGGTATCGGCCGTTTCCACCTCCTCTCCAGTAAGGTTTATTTCAAAATCGTCTATTGATTTTATTTTGTCTTTGTCGCTCATGGTCTTTATTTCTTTTTGCCAAATAAATGGCATGTATTAAAGAAATGCAAATAAAGGGCTTTTCTTTTCTATAGTAAATAATGTATGCTTGTTCGCCATCGGCTTATAATTTTTTATACGCCTCGGGTTTTGCCATCAAATATAAAAAACCTACCTAGAAAACGGTGAAGGTTTTTTTAGGTAGGGTAGAAGTAACTATCCGGAATATTTAACGTAGCCGAATAGGTATTTTGGAATTCGAGAACCATGTTGGGATGTTTTTCTCAAAATATAATTCCAAGAGAAAGCCCCGCATTTCTGCTGTGCTATGTCTTTTTTACCATTATTTCTTATGTGGAAGTTTTTTTTATTTCTTTTAATAGCAAACCACGGCTTAGGGAGCTGTAACATTTTGGTAGAATGGATTTAACAATAGTTTCTTGTACTGGCGCCTGCCTCCCGGCCGGTGCAGGTTTGTTACTTGTTTTACTATAGCAACCACTAACAAAAAAAGCAGGCTCCTATGTACCCATTAACTTGAAAAACTAGCATTAACTGGCGTTGACAGGCAGGAAACCCAGCCGCTACATAAAAACAACCTTTCCTGAAAACAAGAAACCCGGCAGCTATATACAAAAAGCCTTTGCCCAACACAGGCTGTTTTGGGCAAACCGATATACTACTAATAAACCTACCATTCTCCATTTCCCTTTGCCAGCCAATATTCCAAATGGCTTATTTTTATTTTTAAAAAAATTGCCAACACCTTACGCAACCCAATGAACATAGCCCAAATAGAAAACAACCTGCAATTACTTACCAATGCTATTAACCCCGAAACTTTTATCTACGATTTACTACTGGCCTACAGTACCCCCAAAAGCATTACTGCAAGGCTGCAAAAGGGCACCATGAACCTTGCTAAAACCGAAGGTGAATTACTGTGGAAGAAAACCCTTTTTTTTAAACCCGTATTAGATGAAAACCTGCACGAAGTTTTTGAAGCTATACTACTGCATGATGGCATAACCAAAAATAACCCACGCTTTATAGTAGTTACCAATTACGAAACCCTGCTAGCTATAGATACCAAAACCAAAGACCGCTTAGATACGCCCATTACTGAACTTGCCAAACAGTACGATTTCTGTTTGCCATGGGCCGGTATGGAAAAAGCACAGCACCAAACCTCATAAATTCTATTTTTCCGCTCATGAAGACACCGACTCAATTATTATTCCTCGACACTCTTCTGAGAGGAGAAAAGCCGTACCTGAAAAAGCCATTGGTGGCTCGTTTAGAAAAACCAACTTAAAAGACTTTGTTTTTTTTGCCAATTGGGAACCGAACGATGCGTATAATCTTTGTACACCCAGCACCGATGGCAGCATCAGCAAGGTGCAGGCTTTTAAAAACTTTATGGCCATGAGGAGCAAATATTGATTTGTACTCATGCCACCCTTCGCTTTGCGTTTGAAGAACTGGAAACCACTGCCTTTAACGATATACTACTAGCTATTGAAGAGTTTCACCATGTATCTGCAGATGTGGATAGCAGGCTGGGAGAATTGCTACGCGGAACAATGCAGCAAAGCAATGCACATGTAGTATTCATAACAGGTTCCTATTTTAGAGGTGATAGTGTGCCGGTATTAGTACCGGAAGATGAGGCGAAATTTACCAAAGTAACCTACAACTATTCAGAACTCCTTACCCCCCCGTAGTTTTGATTGCGTAGTTTTTCTTTTTTTGCCTGCCCCGCCTGCCCCGATGAATATCGGTGGATTATTTCGGGGAGTACCCAGCGAAAGCTGTGCCCTGATAGAGCGACATTGGCGAACGTTGTAAATCCCGTAGCATTCCGGGACTCCGTTCAACTGGCTGCTACTATCCGGCTTTTTAGACTGCGAATAATAAGCTGTTTCAGATCAAAGGGTAAGGAGTTCTAAGATTGGACAATGTAAACTTCCAATTGGTATTATTTGAGACATGATGAGCTACAAAAAAGCCCCACATCTCTGCGGGGCTACTTCTTTGTAATAATATCTCTTATCTGATAATCTTTCTTATTCCTCCTCATCAAAGTTCATCGCCTCCCTCGTAGTAGCCAGCAATTCATATTCTGCTTTGCTACCTACAATCAGGTTGTCAAAATCCCTCATGCCGGTACCGGCAGGGATGGCATGACCAGTGATAACGTTCTCTTTCAATCCAAGCATATCATCGGTTTTACCATTGATAGCAGCTACACTCAACACCTTCGTAGTTTCCTGGAAGGATGCTGCAGAGATCCAGCTTGGTACACCTAATGAAGCTTTGGTAATACCGAGTAACACAGGGCGACTTGTGGCAGGCTGTGCATCACGGAATTCCATTAGCTTTTTATCAGCACGGCGAAGGATAGAATTCTCTTCGCGTAATTCACGAAGGCTAACGATTTGGCCAGGACGCATTTTAGTGCTTTCGCCACTGTCGGTTATTACTTTTTTATCATAGATAAAATCGTTCTCCTCGTTAAAGTCCCAACGATCCTCCAGATCCTCTTCCAGGAATTTGGTATCACCAGCTTCAACGATTTCTACCTTTTTCATCATCTGACGAACTATCACTTCCACGTGTTTATCATTGATCTTAACACCCTGTAAACGATATACTTCCTGAATTTCATTCACCACATATTCCTGAACGGCAAACGGTCCTTTTATAGAAAGAATATCAGCAGGTGCAGTTTGTCCATCACTCATGGCAGTACCAGCTTTTACGAAATCGCTGTCCTGAACCAGGATTTGACGGGTAAGCGGAATGAGGTATTTTTTAATGATACCATCTTTAGCTTCAATAATGATCTCACGGTTACCACGTTTAATGGCTCCGAAAGTTACCACACCATCAATCTCAGAAACGATAGCAGGGTTACCAGGGTTACGGGCTTCAAACAACTCGGTTACACGTGGCAAACCACCCGTGATATCACGGAGTTTACCAAGGATACGAGGAATTTTTACCAACACCTGACCCGGCTGTACTTCTTCCTCAGCTTCCACACCAATATGGCTACCAACCGGGAGGTTATACATTTTTACATCCTTACCTTCTACAATAATTGCAGGTAGTTTGGTTTTATCCTTCGTTTCAATAACCACTTTTTCACGGTGACCTGTCTGGTCATCACTTTCCTCACGGTAAGTGATACTTTCTATCAAGGCATCGTATTTAATAGTACCTGCCTGCTCGGCCACAATCACATTGTTATATGGATCCCAACTGCAGAGGTTATCGCCTTTCTTAATTTTCTGTCCGTTTTTAACCAGCAATGTAGCACCATAAGGGACGTTATGGGTAATCAGTAAGCGGTCGTTCTTCTCGTCCATGATCCTCATCTCACCGGTACGGCCTATTACAATCTGTACTTTATCACCCTGTCCGTTGGTGCTTGCTACCGTTCTTAAACCATCAAATTGTGCAGTACCGTCGAACTTAGATGGCAAGGTAGATTCTACCGAAGCAGAACCGGCCACACCACCCACGTGGAAGGTACGAAGTGTTAGCTGTGTACCTGGCTCACCAATAGACTGGGCTGCAATGATTCCAACAGCGTCACCTCGTTGAGCAGTGTTGCCCGATGCTAGGTTTTTACCATAACAAAGTACACATACACCACGCTTACTTTCGCAGGTTAATACACTTCTTATTTCTACTGTTTCAATACCTGCATCATCTATTGCCTTGGCAATATCTTCAGTAATTTCCTGATTAGCAGTTACTAATAATTCATCTGTAACCGGGTTAAATACATCGTGAAGTGATACACGACCCACAATACGATCTATCAATGGTTCTACGATGTCTTCGTTATCTTTTAATGCGCTTGTTGCAGTTCCACGTAATGTTCCACAATCCTCATCTAATATCACCACGTCCTGCGATACATCCACCAACCTGCGAGTAAGGTAACCGGCATCGGCAGTTTTAAGTGCCGTATCCGCCAAACCTTTACGGGCACCGTGGGTAGAGATAAAGTAATCCAATACATTCAATCCATTTTTGAAGTTCGAAAGAATTGGGTTTTCAATAATCTCACTTCCTGTAGAACCGGATTTACGTGGCTTGGCCATCAATCCCCTGATACCGGCAAGCTGTTTTACCTGCTGCTTGCTACCACGGGCTCCACTGTCTAGCATCATGTACACGCTGTTAAACCCTTGCTTATCAGTAGCCATGTTATGAATCAATGTTTCTGTTATACGAGTATCCACACGACTCCAAATATCTACAATCTGATTGTAACGTTCGTTGTTAGTAATGAAACCATTGTTGTAAATATCCCAAACTTCATCTACCTCTTTTTTGGCATTGGTAATCAGTTGCTCCTTAATATCCGGAACCAATAGATCATTAATATTAAAAGACAATCCACCTTTAAAGGCCATTCGGAAACCAAGAGTTTTGATTTCATCAAGAAACTTAGCCGTTTTTGGAATATTGGAGTATTTAATGATATCACCAATGATTTCACGAAGTGATTTCTTAGTAAGAAGTGCATTAATATATCCAACCTCCGCAGGAACAAACTGGTTAAAAAGAATCCGTCCAACAGTTGTTTCTATAAGTTTCCTTTCAAGGCTACCATCTTTGGTACGCATATTTACACGTACACGGATGGGAGCATGAAGATCAACCTGCTTTTCGTTGTACGCTATAATCACCTCTTCGGCACTGTAAAAAGCCCGGCCTTCACCTTTTACTTTTTCAGTTTCGGTGCTTTTCTTAGGCTTGGTAATGTAGTAAAGTCCCAATACCATGTCCTGAGAAGGCAAAGTAATAGGTGTACCATTCTGTGGGTTCAAAATGTTGTGAGAAGAAAGCATCAGCAACTGGGCTTCCAATACAGCAGCATTGCTGAGTGGTACGTGAACAGCCATTTGATCACCATCGAAATCCGCATTAAAGGCAGCCGTCACCAACGGGTGCAATTGAATCGCTTTCCCTTCAATTAATTTAGGTTGGAAAGCCTGGATAGACAAACGGTGAAGGGTAGGGGCACGGTTCAGCATGATGGGGTGTCCTTTCAAAATATTCTCCAGAATATCCCAAACCACAGCTTCTTTTCTATCTACCAGTTTGCGGGCAGATTTTACCGTTTTTACTATACCTCTTTCTATTAGTTTGCGGATGATAAACGGCTTGAAAAGTTCTGCAGCCATATCTTTTGGTAACCCGCACTCATGTATTTTCAATTCTGGTCCTACCACAATTACAGAACGACCTGAGTAATCCACACGTTTACCCAATAAATTCTGGCGGAAACGACCTTGCTTACCTTTAAGGATATCGCTTAAAGATTTCAATGCACGTCCACCTTCTGCTTTTACGGCATTTGATTTACGGCTGTTGTCGAACAAGCTATCAATAGCTTCTTGCAACATACGTTTCTCATTACGTAAAATCACCTCTGGTGCTTTAATTTCCATCAAACGCTTTAGGCGATTGTTGCGAATAATAACACGGCGATATAAATCGTTCAAATCGGAAGATGCAAAACGACCACCATCTAATGGAACCAAAGGACGAAGTTCTGGTGGTATCACTGGTATGTACTGCATTACCATCCATTCTGGGCGGTTGGTAATACGTTTATTCGCATCACGGAAAGCTTCCACTACGCTTAAACGTTTGAGGGCATCTGCTTTACGTTGTTGCGAAGTTTCTCTTGCAGCCTGATTGCGCAAATCGTAACTTAATTGATCTAAATCAATACGTTGCAATAAATCGTGTACTGATTCAGCACCCATTTTTGCAAGGAATTTCTGTGGATCATCATCGGGTAAGTATTGGTTATCTTTAGGTAAATTATCTATTATATCCAAATACTCTTCTTCGGTTAATAAGTCACCCATTTTCAGGGTTTCTTTTATACCACCTTGTATTACCACATAACGTTCGTAGTAAACGATGCTTTCTAATTTCTTAGAACTCATGCCAAGTAGGTACCCAATTTTGTTAGGCAAAGATTTAAAGTACCATATATGTACAACAGGCACTACTAACTTGATGTGGCCCATACGTTCACGACGTACTTTTTTCTCCGTTACTTCCACACCGCAACGGTCGCAAACAATACCCTTGTAACGAATACGCTTGTATTTGCCACAAGCACACTCGTAGTCTTTTACCGGACCAAAAATTCTTTCGCAAAACAACCCATCACGTTCAGGTTTGTATGTACGATAGTTAATGGTTTCCGGCTTCAATACTTCACCATAACTCCTTTCAAGGATGGTATCTGGTGAAGCAAGGCCAATCGTAATTTTTGAAAATGCTGCTTTTGGACGATTTTCTTTCTTCATATTTTATATAAGAGAATTGACAATAGGAGGTGGGAAATACATAATTACCCAAATTTAAGTCGTCAAAGATAGGGATATTAAACAATTTTAAACTTACAACTTTTGCTGTTATTAGCTAAATGTGAACATGTGTATAAACCTCTTGAACATGATAAAATTTTATACTTAACATAATATTAATTATAGAACAAAATCCGAATAAACCACAACACCATAGTAGTTTTTAAAATTTTGCTAATGTTATTCATTTGTTATCCGTTCAAAAAAATGCAAACTCAAAAAGCAGTTTTCATTTGCCCAACATTGATAGCTTATGTTTCAGTAGTGATAGATTTTATAACATGGTTTTCCGAGATGATTTTTTAATAAAGCTGGCCTTGTTTTCAAAAAAAAACAACCAGACATTTGTGAAAATCACTAACAATTTTAAGCTGAGTACTTTTAGAATACTGGCCATTCATCAAAACCGCTTGCAAATCGAAACCTTCTTTAAAGAATTAAAATAAAATTTTTACTCACTTATTTTTATTTGGCCACCATTGTACGGCTGCATATAATGAACTTTGAAGGACTGACGGCCATTATAGAAACCTACACACTAAAAGAAAACGGTAAAAAAAACAAAAATCCCCAGCCGCTACATAAAAAAATAGCACCCCTGCTTCGCAAAT
>JAYUOV010000126.1:0-4998 GCA_043760535.1 Chitinophagaceae bacterium | reverse complement strand
TTCACAAGTTCACAAGTTCACAAGTTCACAAGTTCACAAGTTCACAAGTTCACAAGTTCACAAGTTCACAAGTTCACAAGTTCACAAGTTCACGGGTTCACAAGTTCACGGGTTCACAAGTTCACAAATTCATTATTGCTAAGTTGTAGAAAATATAGCATAATGCTCAAAACTTTGTTTGCTGTTTGGTTTTCACCGTACAATCGATCAACTGATTCACTGGTCAACTAATCAACTAAAAGCTACATCCGCTCCGGCACTGCAATACCGAGCAATTGCATACCGTTGCTGATAACATTGGCAGTTAATTGTGCCAGCATTAAACGTAGTTGTTTCTTTTCTTCGCTTTCTGCATTTGCAATAGAATGCTCTGCAAAAAAAGAGTTGAAAAGTTTTGCCAGATTGAAAATATAAATAGCAATTAAAGATGGATTCATCTCAACACATGCCTGTTCAATAATTGTCGAATATTGTTCAGCAGCAACGAGAAGATCTTTCTCCAATTTTACTAAAGGTAAATCCGATTTTATTAAAGTTGAATCTGCTTGCCCTGCCTTTCTGAATACACTTTTTATTCTTGCATGTGTATACTGTACAAAAGGCGCAGTAAACCCATGAAAATCGATACTCTCTTCCGGGTTAAAAATCATCTTCTTTTTAGGCTCTACACGCAGCAGATAAAATTTTAATGCACCAAGACCTAGTGTTGTATATAGCTGTTGCAAACCTTCTTCTGTAAAGTCTTTAACCTTTCCCAATTCTTCGGTTTTTTGCCGGGCCACATTTTCCATTTCATCCACCAAATCGTCGGCATCCACCACGGTTCCTTCACGGCTTTTCATACGGCCGGTAGGTAATTCCACCATGCCATAACTAAGGTGATAAATACCATCGGCATAAGCCAGTCCCAGTTTTTTGCAAATCAGTTGCAGCACTTTCATGTGGTAATTTTGCTCGTCGCCTATTACGTAAATACTTTTGTCTATGCCGTATTGTTCGTACTTCTGCATGGCAAGGCCAATGTCCTGGGTTATATAAACTGAGGTGCCGTCTTTACGCATTACCAGTTTTTCATCAAGGCCTTCGCTGGTAAGGTCTATCCAAACGCTGCCATCTTCTTTCTTAAAAAACACATTTTTTTCTAATCCAACTATTACTGCTTCTTTGCCTAAAAGATAAGTATTGCTTTCGTAATAAGTTTTATCAAAATTGCTGCCGATACGCTTGTAAGTAACATCAAAACCCTGGTACACCCAGCCGTTCATTTCGCCCCAAAGCTCCATCACATCTGGCTTTCCGGCTTCCCAGTCCAGCAGCATTTGTTGTGTGGCTTTCATTATAGGTGCTTCCTTTTCGGCAGATTCTTTGGCCAATCCGGCATCGAGTAATTCCTGAACCTGTCGCTTGTACTCGTCATTAAATTTTACGTAGTATTCACCTACAAAATGGTCGCCTTTGGTTGCCATGCTTTGTGGTTTAGCGCCATTGGCAAACAATTGCCAGGCTATCATACTCTTACAAATATGTATGCCACGGTCGTTTACAATACAGCTTTTTACAATATTGTACCCATTGGCTTTAAAAATTTCGGCTACACTCCAGCCCAAAAAATTATTGCGTAAATGACCCAGGTGCAGCGGCTTGTTGGTATTGGGCGATGAATATTCAATCATCACTTTTTGGCCATTCTTAGGCTGATGGCCATAAGTAGGATTGGCATATTGGTTCTGTAAAAAACCAGTCCAAAAGCTATAGGCAATGCTCAGGTTTAAAAACCCTTTGATCACATTGTAACCGGTGATAAAACTGCCTTCGTTTGCCAGCAGCCATTCGCCCATTTCCTGGCCAAGGGCATCAGGACTTTTTTTCAATTGCTTTACGAAAGCGAAAAGAACGATGGTGTAATCACCTTCAAATTCGGGCTTGGTTTGGTTAATGAGGATATTTTCCGGAGCCAAATCGTACTGATATAATGCTGCCAATGCTTTAGATGCTGCCTGTTTTAACTGCGTGGTAATTGCCATTGCTTAACTTTTTTTTCGGACGGTAAAAGTAGTCAATGCGGCTATCTTTGACACCCATTATGAACAAAGCATTGAACAGAAAGGAAAAAATAGATGCAAAAGGGCAGCAGTTAGCCAGTTGGGTATTGCCTTTAATTGATTTTTTTTACCCGCCTTTCAAAAAATTTATACCACACCAAACATTTAGGTATGCTGCTTGTGGCGGTGCTAATCAGGCTTTAAACTTGTTGGTATATTTTATCAGCTACAATTACATTTTTGAAAAGCAAATTTGGGATCTCGGTTTTATTGCATTTGAGCCGCACATAGCAGCTTTTATTGTAGCATTTATTGCCACATTTCCTATCGGCTTTATACTGGCCCGTTATGTGGTTTTTAGCGATAGTGAAGTAAAAGGCCGCAAACAGGCAGGTAGCTATTTCATTATAGCAGGTATTTGTATTGTACTTAATTACCTGCTGCTGAAGTTATTTGTAGAAGTTTTCGGCTGGTATCCTACACCTTCTATGCTGCTGAATATTTTGTTGGTGGTCTCTTTCAGTTTTTTTAGTCAGAAAAGGTTTGCTTTTAAATCTGTAGGGTAGTAATACAGTTGGCAGTTAAGCAGTTGGCAGTTGGCAACGAATTTCAAAATAGTCCTAAGCTTATTTTCCGCTTCCACCATATTTTTCGGGATTGTCAAGCATGTGGCCGATGAGCCGCCCAACTTCGGATGAAATATGGAATAACTCATCATATACTTCCTGATTAATGTATTCACAAGCAATTGAAAAATCTAGCCATAATTGCGTTTCTGTATTTTCCATATCACAATCCGTTAACTTGTTTATAAAATGTGCCGGATACTTTCTTTTTCTGTATCCTTCGGCCATACAGGAACAAACGCTTCTTGACGACCTTCTCATCTGACCTGTTAGTCCAAACAGCTCTTCTTTTGGAAATGATTTTGTAATCTTAAAAACCCTCATGGCAAGATCAAATGACTTTTTGTAAACAATCAAATCTCTATAAGTTCCCATAAATTTTACAGATTTACCTGGTACAAAATTTTTATAAAAAAAATTAAAAGCATCCCCAATCCAGTTTGCCAACTGCCAACTGCATAACTGCCAACTGTCTTTACTTTCCCGTAAACTGCTTTAGCAAAGCTTCTCCGTCCACATCTAAAAACAACCTGCCTGCGGCGGATGCACCTATGTCTATACCTGTGGGATTGGTAACTAAATTTTCTACGGCCAGTTTATTAATATAGCCTTTGCTGCTAATGCCGGCATATAGTTGCTGGTTCATTTTTAGCATAATAAGGTATTGCATACTTCGCATTCTGTCGGCTAATTGAAACTTGCAGGCTTCCTTAATTTTCTTTTCAATGGCACCATCCATTAGCCAACTGGCAGTACGAACCAGCAGTTGTTTACTCTTTATATGGAATTCCAGACTATCCATCCGCAATTCCTGCAAAGTGCCGTCCCAGTTGGGTTTGCCTTCTAGGTACACCACGCCTTTAATGCCTTTAGACAGATATACCTGCACATACATTTTACTGCCACCGCCCAGCAGCCTTACAGAATCTACCCGAATATTTCTTTTAAATAGTCCACTACCTACCGGTATAATGGTACCGGCCATTTGTTTATTAATGATACCGTTGAGGCTATCGTAAGGCAGGTGTAGTTGGGTAAAAATGCGGAACCCATTTTTAAAACTAAAGTCGGTAAGGTTGGGCAAAATTTTTCGGCCATTGGCCGGGATATTATTGATAAGCGATGGCCTGGCACTCAGCCCAAGCGACAAAAACATAGTATCATTTTTCAATATCACCTGGCTCATTCTTATTTGTTCCGGTGCAAAATTTAAAACACCGAGAGCAGGAATTTTAAAGCCAGCCTGCATGGTATCCCACATTAATTGCATGTAAGGTTTTATGCCAAAACTTTTCATTTTCCGCTGCATATCGGCTATGGAAGTATCCAGTTCGCTGCGTAATTGCGTGGCCACGGTTTGGGTAATGTCTTTGCCAAAAAAACAAACGGTGCATTTATCTACCGGCACTGGTTCTATCCGGTTTACAAAAAGGCCAATGGAATAATCGGGGTTGATTACAAATTTGATAATAAACCCTGCATCAATGCGGCGTGGTTTTTCGCCGCTGAGGCCGCAGCCACAGGGTGGAGTCCATGGCGAATAGCTACTAGAACCACTGCAAATTCGGGTGCTGCCTTTTACCTGATAATAGCCGGAAAAATTAATCAGCAGCATGTTATTATAGCTTTTAAAACTAAATGGGCCACGAACAAACCGGTACTGGTAGCGGCTATCGCAGCCATCCATCACCCAATCGAAAGGATAATTGGGAGAAGTATAGGTGGTATCTATAAAATTATTTGCCCATTTGTAAAATGGTTTTAAGCCAATGCGGATAGGGATATCAATATCACTTAAAGGCGTGGTATTGGTAAGCGGAATTAAAGTTTGAATGGTATCTGGCCTTGCCGCCTGAATACGAATGGAAGATGTATCCTGAGCATTTGCCTGAAATGCAATAAAGAGAGAAAAGACTAAACTATACAGTAATTTTTTGCCTGGGTTCATGTTTTTGATATTGTGCTGTTAAACTAACGGAAAAAGCCAGAGAAAATGTGAGGTTGGCGAAAAATTAGTATGGTGAGGTGGAAAGAATAATAGTTTCTGATTGTAAAAAATGGCTGTAGTTTTTTTAGACAGGATAGTAAAGGATTATTTTTCAGAACAATTACCAAATTAAAAAAACCGACTCTTTCGAATCGGCTTCTTTACTAGTGCCCCAGGCGGGAATCGGACCCGCACTGACATTGCTGCCAATCCCGATATTACATCGGGACGTGACTACCAGTTTTCGGCTATTAAAAATTCAAGGTATTTTCTGCTTTTCTTTTTTTTAAGCTTTTGTTCTTCCTGCATGGCATCAGCTCTTGTTTCAAAAGCTTTGGATGCC
>JAYUOV010000125.1:0-5003 GCA_043760535.1 Chitinophagaceae bacterium | reverse complement strand
GGCAAGGGGGTTTAGAAATATGGACAACTTTAAGGCCATGATTTACTTCCTCACAAATAACTTTCAATATGACTTCCACTAATTTTGACGAAGAACCGTTTTATTTGATAATTCTTAAACATTAAAAATAGAGGATTGCGGCTATTGTGAATTGTTCCTAAAGTGCCTACATCTTTCTATTGCTTATCCTCTTAGCTAAAGACCATTTATTTTATAATATTACCCAGCTTAGCTACCAGTATATAATTGATGTTAGATTCTACTTAAATACCATTAAAATGAATGCTTTCAATACCTGTACACATCGCTATAAGCCTCGTCACTCAACAATCTCCTTAAAACGGGGTCTTTCATCACATCTGTATAATCCATCTTTTTTCCATCAACAATAATAATACGATAGACCAGCCTTATTCCGTGACTGTAATCCACCCACCAATTTATATGGCCTGTGTAAAGTGGCTGAATGGGTTGCCCGTTTAGCAAGTGCCAACCATAAATGGCCACACGGTCTTTTTTTTCAGTTCGGATAAGTTTATCGGAGATGACCACATCTTTTTTTATACCTGCAATAAGTCCTTTTTTACCCTGTCGCTTACCTTCAATATTCAGGTGGTGCTGGTACATTGTTACACTGCTATCACGGAAGGCAAACATTGGCATTGGTGCTAGTTTTATAGTGGCCTGTTTGTAAATCTCGTTCACCATTTTTCTTGTGGGTAAAAAGCATTGAATCGTATCTGCCAGAGGCTGTGCACTCATGGGCGTAAGCGGTATTCTTACCCAGTCTTCGTTGGTGCCAATGCTAACATAATCGGGGCTTACAAAATATGTGGCTTTAATAGTTTTGCCTGTAACGGAATCTTTAATAAAAGTACGAATGGCCACAAACCGCAGCAGAAAGGCCGGCATATTGCCACTAAGTAATTGTGGCAGGGCAATAGCTTCCCGTTCTTTCCAGTTCATCTTTTTTACGCTGTCGTAAAATGCAGAACCGGTTAGCCTTTCTGCAACATTGGCTGCAGGAACTTTTACATGCAAATATTTACTATGGCAAGAAAACAGGATAACAATAAAGATGAATACACACAACCGCATAGCGTACAAGATAAGAAAAGCCATCGAACAGTTAACCTGTTCAGTTTTGATATTTACCGGAACCATATCAAAGTATATATTTACCCCAAAACCAAAACAAAACGTGCCACAAACTACCGCCACCAACCCCTGCCCCCTTTGCAACCGTGAACTGGCAGAGCCAATAACAAAACACCATTTAATACCGCCCAGCAAAGGCGGCCGTGACACGCCCACCGTAGCCATGCATAAAATTTGCCAAGCCAAGGTTCATGCCGTTTTTACCGAAACCGAACTAAAAAATTACTACAACACTGTGGAGAAGCTAAAATACCATGAAGAGATAGCCAAATTCATAAAATGGGTGGGCAAAAAGGAGCCTGAGTTTTTTGATAATTCGATTAAGAAGAAATAAAAAGGAACTATTGGCACCTTTACCTCAACTAAACACCCGCAACCTTGCCAAAGGGTTGCGGGTGTTTAGTTGAGGCCGGTGAGGAAGCTGGCCACTGTTTTTAAAGCGTACTCATTACGGTGTTATTATCCTAATTCTGTTGTTATCTACATCAGCAACATATATGATTCCATTAGCATCAACTGCAACTCCCTGAGGATTGGCAAACATGGAAGTATTAAACGGAAGATAATTAGTAAAGCCATTCATGCCGTTGCCACCAATGGTGCTCACGGTACCCGAAGGTGTCACCTTTCTTATCCGTTGGTTTACCCTGTCTCCTACAATGATGTTTCCGCCCCGGTCTATGGCTACAGCATGAGGGCTATTGAACTGTGCTGCAGTATTAATGCCATCGGCAAAACCGGCAGTACCTGAACCTGCCAAAGTAGTAACTACACCAGCAGGAGTAATTTTACGGATACGGTTATTGTTGATGTCTGCCGCATATACATTACCCGAACCATCAATAGTAATACCCGCTGGTTGATTAAACTGTGCTGCCGTGCCTGTAGCATTGAGGAAACCGGCAGTGCCGCTTCCTGCAAAGTTGGATACTACCAGGCCTGGTGTCATCTTCCGGATTTTATGGTTTCCACGGTCGGAGATATAAACATTACCAGAGCCATCTACTTCAACACTGTATGGCTGGTTAAACTGTGCTGCTGTGCCCGTTCCATTGGCCGAACCTGCAGTGCCGCTACCTGCTACGGTTGTTACTACCCCAGCAGGTGTTACTTTTCTTATTCGGTGATTGTCCTGGTCGGCCACCAAAATATTGCCAGCATTATCCAGGCAAAGCCCGGTAGGGTGATTGAATCTTGCTGCATTACCCGTGCCATCTGCGTATCCGGCAGTAATGCCCGCACCAGCAAGCGTACTAACGGTGCCATCCGGTGTTATTTTTCGGATGGTGTGGTTTTCATAATCGCCCACATAAACATTGCCCACAGAATCCACTACTACTGATACCGGGTAATAGAACCTGCCCGGTTTACCATCCAAAGGACCTGGTGAACCATTTCCTGCAAAGTTGGCAACATGTTTGGTAACCAGTGTGGTCATGCATCCCTCGGGCAGTGTAACAATATCATAAGGTATTCCAACAAGGCCGGAAAAGGTTCCCGAAAGATTATACACAACATTGCCGCCGCCAGCTGCATAAGTGCCTGGTACACGTGTTAATGTAAATCCGTAACCTGATACCACAGTTAATGCAGCATAAGTTGTTCCATTTCCGGCAGTGTAAGGCAAAGTGTAGGTACCTGAATAAGCAATATTAGATTGGAGGGATCCTGTAGGTGTGTAATTGCCTATAGCTTCTGTACAGGCAAAGTTTGCCGCAGGTGTAATATTTCGGGTAAAACTACATCCGCCTATTAAATTAATGACAAAGGTTTGAGTGCCTCCATAGGTAGGTGTGCCTGTGGCTGTAAGTATTATGGGCTGGCTTCCTGTTACTACAAAACTGCCGCTGGCGGCGAAAGTGATGCCCGCATTCGTGATGGAAATATTATAAGTGCCAACAGTGACCACATTGGCACTAATGGTCCGTGATACGCCACTTACAGGTATACCCACGGTGAGCGAACCCGCATCTGCTCCGCTACAATTATATCCACCTACCTGTGCGGTTCCGTTAGTAGACCCATCCCGGGTGGAAACGCTAAAACTACATGATGGGGTTCCGTTTAAAGTGTAGCTGTTATTGCCAGTTATCAATGGCGTTCCAATTGCAGTAAGCACTACCTGCTGACTACCTGCACTACTGAAAGTGCCCGTGGCAGCGTAATACACGCCATTTACAGTATTGGTTCGTATACTGTAAGTACCAACCGCAGTAACATTTGCAGTAATGGTGTGTGTAACGCCATTGGTAACGAAACCTGATAATAATATGCCCACATCGGCACCGGAGCAATTATAACTACTCACTTCGGCTGTGCCGCCAGATGTTGTGGAGACATAGGTAATATTAAAATTACAGGTTTGCCCGCCCAGATTAAGGGTGTAACCAAAGGTGCCCGGGTTGGCTGGTGTACCAGTTGCCGAAAGCACAATCTGCTGTACAGCACCTGTGGTAAGATGGAGCCTGTCTGCCGAAAACGAAACGCCATTTACATAACCGGTTGTGGCGGTATAGTAACCGGCTGAATTTACAGTTATAGCCACGGTTTTTGTATTTGCAGCCGTCATTTCTTGCCCATCAAAATAATTGCCCATGGCCGCTGCTACACAATTAAGGGTGCCTGCGCCAAAGGTAGCGAAAGGCATGGCAGGTGCCAGTGGAGCCCAACTGGTATCACGTATCCAAAGGCCCTTCGGCGTACAATCTGTACAGTACACCATCAAACCTACTGCAGGATTGGGGATAGACGACATTTGCACCTTTACCATGCGTGGTGGCAAAAAGCCTTTGCTGGTACTGGTAATATCAAGAGCGGCAGAATTGTCAGGGGTTTGAGTGCCTATACCTACCTGGGCCTGGATACGGGCAGAAAGTAAAATAGCAATTGCTAGCATTAAAAAATTGGTTCTTAAAAATATTGTTTTAAAGCGATACATAGCCTGCGGATTTTAAAGTAATTGAGAAAGGGTTAATGGTTGATAGAGGCATTTCATATTCGGATAATAATCAGTGATATGAATTGAAATGTGAAACTAACCACAAGGCAAAAAATCCCCTTTCAGCTATAGCCCAAATGCTTTCGGCTATGTTGCATGGTGGTGTTATCAATAAAAAAACTTGAAAAACAGCGGTTTATTCCGCAGCAGCCCGCCACTCAGTAGGTGTTTTGCCGTATTGCTCTAGGAACATGGTGGAGAAATAGGCCGGCGTGGAGAAGCCCGACCGGTAAGCAACTTCGGCAATGGTTAGCTGCTTATTGCGGAGGAACTCAGCCGCATTTTGCAGCCTTATTGTACGGATTAAAATGCTGGGAGAAGCATCAGTAAGTGCTTTTACTTTTCTGAATAACTGGCTGCGGCTCATGCCAATTTGGGTGCACAGTTGGGTTATTTCATAGTCGGCATCGTCTAAATGTGCTTCCACTACTAGGCGTATTTTGGCCAGAAAAGCATCTTCTATCTGCACAGCTTCTTCTTGTGGCTTGGCGGGTGGCAGGGGCAACATAGCGGCAAAGCGAATTTGTAGGCGGCGGCGAATATTTACCAGATTTTCCAGGTGGGCCTGCAGTTCGGCAGGTTCAAATGGTTTGGCCAGGTAAGCATCTGCACCCCGGCTAAGGCCCGATATGCGGGATTCCAAATCGGCCCGGGCCGTGAGCAGCACAATGGGTATATGGCTGGTTACTTCATCATTTTTAAGCGTATGGCATAGGGTAAGGCCATCCATTTCAGGCATCATCACATCGCTGATGATGATATCCGGTACCCATTCTTTTGCTTTTGCTACACCTTCTGCACCATTCTCTGCGGTAATAACCCTGTGGTCGTTTTGTACGCATTGTTT
>JAYUOV010000124.1:0-1791 GCA_043760535.1 Chitinophagaceae bacterium | reverse complement strand
TTAATTTCTCATCTTGCATCGTGCAAAGGTGATGCCGTAGTATTGATATTCAAATATGGGGTTGGTAAAACGAATACAGATACATTTATTTTACTTTTTATGGTTTCGTATTTAAAAGCCCTTGTGCTGGCATCCATCTTATCGGCTATGGCATCGTCTTGCTGCCCTGTATAGCTTAATGCGTATGCTTTTTTTACAGCATCAAATATCGTTTCGGCCTTATCGCCCAACCTGCCTATCAGGTGCTTGGCAATGTCTTCAAATTTATATACCCCTTTGGCCACATAGCCATCTATTATTTTAGCTGCCGCATTTATTTGTTCGGTAGTGGCATCGGCCATAAAATTGGCCCCGCCCGTTGGTAAAAACTGCTATAACGCTTTTTGTTTTAATTGAATATTGGCAGGGTTGGCAATGTCTTCTACCCAGTAAAAATCTTCCCCTAGGTTATCCATTTGCCCTTGCATATCATTACCCTTCATGGCTGCACGGGCTTCTATCTCTTCGTAGTGGCTTCGGTATAATACATCTGCCAGGTCGTTTAGTTTTGCTAATGAATGTTCTTTGTAGCTAAATAATATTGTTCCCCCTTTTTGTTTAGGGTTTGGTATATAAATTTTAATGTTTCCCGCTGCTAAATTCTGCCGTATTTGGTTTAAATCAGCCCCTCTAACTCCCTTTTCCAATCCCCCCCCTCTGCCATCAAAGCCCTGTATTCCATGCTGGGTTTCATGTAGCAAGATTTCTCGGAGGTTAGCTGCTTCTGTGGGTGTTGCATCGCTTCCATCGTATTTGATGTTAAGGGCAATGGTGGCTGTTCCTTGTTTGGTTCGCTGTATGTGTCCGCCAATATCTTTGCTGTTGGGTCGGTCGTCTTCAAAAAAAACTACGTTTAATTTATTTGCTAATGTAGGGTATTGTTTTACAAATGCTGCATGATTAAAAACTTTTGTAAACGGTACGGCCTTGCTGTAATCGGGTGTAGCACCAGTACTCATGCCTTTCATTTCGGCCTTGCTAATGCTAAACCCTGCCTTGCTATCATCCTCCGCCGTGGTTCGTGTCCCCACGAACCACACTCCGCTCCGATAAAAATGCACTTGTAGAAGCAGCAAGTTTGTGGTATAAAAGGCCAATCCCTAACACCCGTAAGAATGGTTCGTGGGGACACGAACCATGGCAGCAGTGGGGTGAAACCATGGCATCTTAGGTATGAACCATGGCAGCAACAAGCTAAATCAACATCCGCAAACCCGCCCATTAAAAAGCCTCTGAATGATGCTTTAAAAAACCGAACTCATCCACCCCATCATTATAAAACCTTGCTGATGAATAGTAATAGTTTACCGGATCGTTGCATAAATTCCACTTTAAACCCATGGGGTTGTTATGAATGTATTCAAGCTTTTGCAATGCAGTGGCTTTTTTAAACAGTGCAAAAGCCATGGCATCCCGCTGCCAGAACTCATAATCTTTATTATGAGCATCCACGGCATATAAATGGAGCAATTCCGGGTTTTGCCGCCGGAGATATTTTTTAAATTCATGGGCGGTAAATTTCAGAAATGAGGCATGGGCATTTTCCTTTCCATTCTTTTCCAGTATTTCCCATATGAGGTGTATGTGGTTGGGCATAATTACAAATCCATACACTTTTATCTTTTTGGCCTCTGATAAGTGCCGTAGGGAATTGATAATGGTGTCTTTTAAAGTATTTGCAGCTAATAGATGGTTCCAATTATTGATTGTGGCAGTCCAGAAATAGATATTGCCAATTTGCATGAACGAATT
>JAYUOV010000123.1:0-1791 GCA_043760535.1 Chitinophagaceae bacterium | reverse complement strand
TGTTTCTACAGATGGCCCATTTTTTTGTTCTGTCGGGTCGTTTGGTTATCATAATAAACATCTATCAACAAACTTTTTCAAAGACTATTTCAGCAACTTATTGTTTAAATCGATTCCATTTTTGGCATAAATATGGTGCTAAAAAAGTGTTGGGCGTAGTTAAATTTCTACACTTAGAAGTAGTAGTGCAAAGGGTTTCAGCTGTATAAACAATGTTTTAGCATCATAAAGCAATCAATAAATTGTTTTGAAAAAAAAATCCCCACCCTAATTTTGTCTAAACAAGATAAAGAAAATGTTTAGTTGCAATCGTTAAAAAAAGCAAAGAATCGTTATTAAAAATGTTTTACGATGCACAGAAAAACAAAACTGATGATCAAAAGTAAAAAAGACTTTTAAGAATTTTCATATGGCAAGCAATCGTTAAGGGCCGCTGTTTCTACAGATGGCCCATTTTTTTTGTTCTTGCTATGTGAATTTATAGAAATAAATTAATCAACAAAGTATTTTTTCCTGGTACAATGAACACGACATACAGATATAAAAAGACTCATTTGTATTTCCTTTCCTATCCATTTAAACTGGAAAAAAGAAGTATTTTAGTTACTGAGAGTGATTAAAAACTCAATCCTCCTGAAACTTTTTAAATTAACCCACATAATTCACATTTTGGTGGAGGATTCTTTTAAACCTTACCTAAATAAGGCCTGTATAAAAGATGAAAATAGCGTTACAGACTTCTAATTCATACAGCTTAAAAAAAAATTCGGTTAATTTCGATTTTGAAACACATTTTTTTCAAGATTATGATTTGTAATGTACCCGTGTCGCCAATGAGGGCCGAACCCGCCCACCAACATGAGATTATTAGCCAGTTACTTTTTGGCGAAGCAGTAGAATTTTTAGAAGCAGGAACTAGAGGATGGGTTCGGATAAAGTGCCTGTATGATAATTATGAAGGCTGGGTAACCAAAACGCATCTTACGGAAACTGAATACCAGCCACATTTTACCGAAACCATGGCAGGTAATTGGGTAAATACCATCTTGCAAAATGGGATTCCAATGCATATTCCTTTTGGAGCCCCACTGCCAGCAGCCAACTATTTAAACACAAGCAAAAACGAATGGAATTTTAATGGTGTTGAAAGGGTTAAACCACAGCAATTTACCGAAGAATCGTTTTTATCTATTGCGCACACTTTTTTAAATACAGCCTATATGTGGGGCGGCCGGTCGGTTTTTGGCATTGATTGCAGCGGCTTTGCCCAGCAGGTATTTAAGCACTTTAGCATCAGTATTCCACGAGACGCTTACTTGCAAGCAGCTCATGGGGAAGCTTTGGGCTTTTTACAAGAAGCTAAATTGGGTGACTTAGCATTTTTTGACGAGCCAGATGGTCGGATTACACATGTTGGCATTTTGCTAAACGATCATGAAATAATTCATGCATCTGGCAAGGTTAGGATAGATGTAATAGACAGCCAAGGAATAATTAACAGCGATTCTGGATTGAGAACACATCAGCTTAGGATTATAAAAAGATTTTTGTAGCCATTTGTATTTTAAGAAAAAAAACCTTTAACCCATTTAAAAAAGGCTGCATCCCATCCTAGCATTTTAATACCAGTATAAAAAAGTACAACGGCAAAAATTTTCTTCAGCACTTCCCTATCTATTTTAAGGGCCAGTTTGCCGCCAAAATAACCGCCTATAATAAACCCAAAAGCCAGTAAACCAATTACTTTAAAATCAATAGATAGTCCTGTAAGTTTACCCTGATTGTAGTAGT
>JAYUOV010000122.1:0-5018 GCA_043760535.1 Chitinophagaceae bacterium | reverse complement strand
CAGAGGTATTAGAATATAAAGTAGGTGAGCTGTTTATAAAAAAATACATCCGCCCTGAGTATATAAAACCTATTCAGGATGGTACACAGGCAAACCGTGTATACTTCACAACGGGTAAATCAGTGAGTTTTATCATCAAAGAATTGGAATTTCAATGTAAGCAGTGATGATAGTTCAGTTTTAAAATTTTGGTTAATTTCCTCGAAGAACTTTTGAACAGCCTGGTGGAACAGCTTTGGTTTCTCATAATATTTTGCATATAGTATTTTCTTTTTTGTGAACTTCCACAACCTTTCTATTATGTTGAGATTGGGCGAATATGGCGGAAGGAAAAGTAAATGGATGCCTATTGATTTTGCAAAAGTGGTTACGACAAAGCAATGTTGATACCTTGCATTATCGAGTATGATTGCTATTGGTTTATCGGAAAATTTTTCTTTGAGTAATTTTAGAAATTCAATGAGTGTGGCAGAAGTAATGTAAGTATTGTTGGTAAGTGTAATAACTTCTTTGGTGCAGGCATTTACAGCACCCAGCACATTTATGCGGTTTCTGCCTGCAGAAGCCTTTATAAATACACGAAAGGCACACCACAATGAGCATAGGAAGGGTTGCAGCACAAAGTGTGCGGCATCACAAAAAAACAGGTGCAATTCTTCTTTCTGTGCCGCTTCTATAACCGGCTTCAGTTCTGTTTCTACCCACTTGTGCTGCTTATCGTTATCAGCTTTTGAAGGAATGTGCCCACATTTGATAAATTTTAAATGATGCCTTTTCATAAAAGCCCTTACACGCTGTTCACTTCGATTAATGCCAGTCATTTCCCTGATCCTTTCAGCAGCATTAGCGGCTGTCATTGGCGGCTGTAATCGAAAAGATTCCAAAATATTATGAGCATGGATTTCCAAATCACTGCGTGTGCTTCCATAATTGTTAGTCGGCAACGCTTCAAAACCACTTGTTTTATAAGCCTTTATCCATTTGCCAATTGCATTATGATGCAGGCCAGCTATCTTGCCTATTGTTACATTATTCCAGCCTAAAGTGGCTTTAAGATAGACTGCAAAAATTCTTTTTTGCACCATCTGGTCGGGGTAAGCATATCGTTCGTAATTTATTTTTTCAATGTTAACCTTGCTGGTGTTGAAACAAAAAGTGGGCATATCTTGTTTATTAGTCACTACAAAATTGCCCCTCTTTTTATTAATTTAAAAACTCACTGTTTTGTCCGTTGCGGAGTATAACAATTAATTTTATTTGCGCTAGCCTGCGTGTAAAAAAAACCTTTATAACCACTTTGTACAACCAAATCTTTGATAGTAACCTGTACCATTTGTGTAAATCTTCCCTAAAAAACATCTGTCTGCAAAACAACCCTGCCCATTTTACGTTGTTTTAATTTAGGTTTGAACCAGCTAAAAAAGATGAATACATGAATCGTTTGCTTCTCATTATTATTATTGCCGCAATGGCATTTTCTAAGGCTTATGCGCAACGCATTGTTTACAGCGAATCCAACAGGGACGATGTACGCCAAACCAATTTTGAAATTATTGGTCGTTATAATGGCAATGTGCTGGTGTACAAAAACTTACGGAATACACATAGCATTAGCCTGTATAATACTGATATGAAAGAAACCAAAAGGCTGCAACTGGAATACATACCAGAGCGGGTTACCAATGTGGACTTTATAGCTTTTCCCACCTATTCGTGGATGATTTACCAATATCAGCGGAAAAGTATTGTGTACTGCATTGCTGCTAAAATTGGGGCCGACGGCAATAAAATAGGCGAACCCATACAAATGGACACTACGGATATTAGCTACAATAGCAATAGCAAATTATACACCTTCATCTACAGCGAAGACAAGCAGCGGCTAATGATTTTAAAAGTGAACAGTAGAAATGAAAAAAGATACCTTTTTAAAACATTGCTGTTTGATAAAGACCTGAACATGCAACGCGTTTCGAGGTTAGTTTTTCCGATGGCCGACAGGAACGACATCCTCACAGACTTTGCCTTGGATAATGAGGGGAACCTGATTTTTGGGCATGGTATTCGTGCCGGCAGCGATCAGAACATTATTAGGTTTGAATTGGTACAGAAGCCGGCACAGACAGATATTTTTGCCTTAAAAAACATAACGCTGGATAATATAAGCCTGGATGAAGTGAAGCTAAAAGCCGATAATGTAAACGGACGGTATGTGCTTACTTCATTTTATTACAAAGGTAAAAAGAGTATTATCGAAGGTATTTTCCACAGCGAATGGAATAAGGCATCCGATACCGAAGCCAACAATATGGCAATACCACTTGGCGATGAGATAAGAGCAGAAGCCCGTGGAGAAAATACTCTTAAAAATGCATTTAACGAATATTACCTGCAGCAAATTGTGATTAGAAAAGATGGTGGTTTTGTAATTACCGCTGAAAACCTATACACCACAAACCGAGGCAACAACAACCCATTTAACAGGTGGAATAATTTTGCACAACCGAATATGAGTTTGGCCGACTACTACTATGGCGGTGGTGGCTGGGGTTCTGGCTTTAACCGTTGGGGCAATTCTTTTACCCGTTATAATGCCGATAACATTGTAATTCTGTCTTTTGATAAAGATGGCAAATTGCAATGGAGCAATGTGATACACAAGAGCCAGTTTGACGATGAAGGCGAATCTACCATTAGTTATGCCACTGTAAATACAGGCGATGCCGTTCGGTTTTTGTACAACGATTTTGAAAAAAGAGACCCAATATTGGCTTTGCAAACCATTGCCCCCGAAGGACAGATTATTAGAAATCCAACTTTAAAAAATTTGGGGAAAGGCTATACTTTTTTACCCCGATATACCAAACAAACCGGGCAAAAGCAAGTGATTATACCATGCCTTTACCGTAATTTTTTAACGTTTGCAAAAATTGAGTTTTAGTATAAAAAACGGTGAATCTTTTTTCAATTTTTAAAGTAGCGTCTTCCATATTCTAAGTATGGCACCTGAGTGTATACCTTCTGTGTTATCATTTATTTCTTCAGAAGCTACATAATAGATGTCTTTTACTTTAATAGATTTCAGCACCGCCCTTATTTGAGACGTAGAAACAAATCCATTATTAATAGAAAGAGAAAAAGGTTTTACTTCATTGCCAAACAAAGGCGAACTACGGGGATCGTTTTCTTTAATGAATCGCTTAGCCCTGTGCCAAATTTTTCGTCGGGTTTTAGATTTTTGTTGTGTTGCAAATTGTATCAATATTACATCCTTATAACAATGGCTAAAATTAGGATTTGGGCATTTTAAAATTTCAAGAGAAACGAGGTATTTTAAATCGAATTCGGCCAAGGCTGAATCTAGTTTTACTGAATCGCTATTATCAAAAGGAACGCCATTTAAAACGTATAATTTTTCTTTTTTCTTACCGCCAATAGTTTCAGCATTTGCAAAACCATTATCTAATTGCTTTTTGGTAAGGTTCTGGCTAAAAGAAACATTCAACCATCCCAATAGTAAAATAATCAATACATTTTTTGCGATGGAAATTTTTAAGAATTGCCTTTTTAAATAAAGATTACAAGTAAATAACATTTACACAAACAATGATGGCTAAAATTGAATACATACATAATGGCAACAAAAAAGAGCCACACCTACCTTAAAAATTCTAAATCATTTCCTTCAACTTTTCCACCACAGTATCTATCTCTTCTATTGTATTGTGCTTGCTAAAAGAAAAACGTACTGTAACCTGATTGGGATTGTTATTAATAGCCCGGATTACGTGGCTGCCGGCATCGGCACCGCTTGTGCAGGCACTGCCGCCGCTGGCACAAATATTATTAATGTCCAGGTTAAAAAGTATCATCTCACTTTTTTCCGTCTTAGGAAAAGAAACACTAAGCACCGCATACAAACAGCGGCCAAGCGGATCGCCGTTAAAAGAAATATCAGGAAATTTTTTTTGTAGCCTTTCCATCATATATCGCTTCAAATGAGTAATGTAGCTGCTATCTGCTTCATGGTTGGCTGTGGCTAGTTCCAGGGCTTTGGCAAAGCCTACAATGCCATACACATTTTCTGTTCCGGCCCGCATGTTACGTTCCTGGCTACCGCCTTTTATCAGGGGTTTTATTTTTACATTTTCGTTAATATATAAAATACCGGTTCCTTTTGGCCCATGAAATTTATGCCCTGCTCCGGTTATAAAATGTACCGGCGTATTGCGAAGATCAAAAGGGAAATGGCCAACAGTTTGTACCGTATCGCTATGAAAAACAGCGTTGTATTTTTTACAAATTTCGCCTACCACTTTAATATCTAGCATGTTGCCAATTTCGTTGTTGGCATGCATTAGCGTAACCAGTGTTTTTTCTTCGCTGTTTTTCAGCAGGATCTCAAGGTCTTCTAAATCCAAATGGCCACTGGGCAATAATTTAACCCAGCTCAGTTCTGCTTCGCCGCTACAATGCAAGGCTTCTACCGTATGCGTGGTGGCGTGGTGTTCTATTTGTGCAGAAATAATGTGCTTACAACCCAAGTCCCGAACAGAAGAGTTGATGGCAGTATTGCTTGCTTCTGTGCCACCGCTGGTAAAAAATATTTCGGCGGGATGTGCATTCAAAATTTTGGCAACGCTTTTTCTTGCCGTTTCCACAGCCAATCGGCTTTCGCGGCCATAACTGTAAATGGACGAAGGGTTTCCAAACTTTTCGGTGAGATAGGGCATCATGGCTTCCAGTACTTGTGGGTCTAAAGATGTAGTGGCTGCGTTATCCAGGTAAATTCTTTCGGTCATGGTAGTATTTTTTGTGGTAGGCGAAAACTCCTAACACGGTTTATTTAGTATTTAGTAAACCCACCAACTACGCAGGTTTTATTTAAGTGTGGGCAAAAGTAAAAAAGTCACCTCGAACAGCGATTCAGCGAGTAAATAATTCCTTTACCCAGCCTGAATTTTAAGCAGTTGTCAAAACAAATATGTCGAGCTAAATAAATTTATTTTTTGCACAAA
>JAYUOV010000121.1:0-15170 GCA_043760535.1 Chitinophagaceae bacterium | reverse complement strand
TAGGCCATCCCTACCAGGGTATTGTACATGTTATAGGTCCTGAATTAGGGGTAACCCAACCTGGCTTAACGATTGTTTGTGGCGACAGCCATACCAGTACCCATGGAGCGTTTGGTGCCATTGCATTTGGCATTGGTACCAGCGAAGTGGAAATGGTTTTTGCCAGCCAATGTGTACTACAAACCAAGCCCAAAGTAATGCGGATTAATGTGGACGGCGAATTGCAAACCGGCGTTTTATCGAAAGATATAGTACTGTATATTATCTCTCAAATTTCTGCAAGTGGTGCAACTGGTTATGGAGTAGAATTTGCCGGGAATGCCATACGCAGCCTGAGCATGGAAGCCCGCATGACCATCTGTAATATGAGTATAGAAATGGGTGCAAGGTGCGGTATAATAGCACCGGATGAAATTACATTTGAGTATATACAAGGACGACAATTTGCACCACAGGGTGCTAATTGGGATAAAAAACTGGCACATTGGAAAACATTATTTTCTGATGCAGATGCCATTTTTGACGAAGAAATAAACATCAATGCGGTTGATATAGAACCGATGATTACCTACGGCACTAACCCTGGTATGGGTATTGGTGTTTCGCAAAATATTCCTACCGAAGCTAATGTGAATGAAGCTGATAGAACCGGTCTCAGCAAGGCTTTAGGCTATATGGGGCTACATAGTGGCGATGCCATAAAAGGACAAAAAGTAGATTATATTTTTATAGGCAGCTGCACTAACAGCCGTATAGAAGACCTGCGTCTTGTGGCCGCTTTTGTAAAAGGAAAAAAGAAAGCAGATAATGTGGAAGTTTGGATAGTGCCGGGTAGTAAACAAGTAGAAAAACAAGCCATTGAAGAAGGCATTGACAAGGTATTTAGCGAAGCTGGCTTTATGCTACGCCAGCCCGGATGTAGCGCCTGCCTGGGTATGAATGAAGATAAAATACCTGCTGGCAAATACTGCATTTCCACCAGCAACAGAAACTTTGAAGGAAGGCAAGGTCCGAATGCAAGAACATTGTTGGCTAGTCCGCTAACCGCTGCTGCTGCTGCAATTACCGGTGTTGTGTGCGATGTAAGGGAGATGCTGAGGCCGCCCCAAAACCCTCCAAAGGAGGGGCATTTGACTCAAGAAAATTAAACTAATTAAATTCATTTTAGGACAGGTTTTTAAATGTTTAGTTTAGTTATAAAAAGGCAAGACAAACCCAAATTTCCCTTTAGGGGGCAGGGGCCACCCAAACCTAGAATCATAACAAAAAGATATTGACCATTATTTAATAGATAATTACAAATGGCTAAAAAAGTAAACATATTACAATCCACCGTGGTTCCATTACCGGTTGAAAATATTGATACAGACCAGATTATTCCTGCTCGTTTTTTAAAAGGAACAACAAGGGATGGTTTTGGAAAAAACCTGTTTCGGGATTGGCGATACGAGAACGACGATGAGCATCAGCCTAAAGCTGATTTTGTATTAAACAACCCAATGTATGCTGGAAGTATTTTAGTAGCTGGCAAAAATTTCGGTTGTGGTTCATCAAGAGAACATGCGGCCTGGGCTATACTGGATGCGGGTTTCAGCGCTGTAGTAAGCAGTTTTTTTGCCGATATTTTTAAAAACAACGCTTTAAATAACGGCGTGATTCCTGTAGTGGTGTCAGATGTCTATTTAAGCAAAATTTTTGAATTGGAAAACACGGCTACTATCACCATCAATCTGGAAGCACAAACCATTACAATAGATAAAACAGGCGAATTTGAAAACTTTGCCATTAACCCTTACAAAAAAACCTGTCTGATAAACGGGTATGATGATATTGATTTTTTACTAAGCAATAAAGCAGCAATAGAACAATACGAAATGCAACTATCATAAAAGAGTTGCTTTCCGTTTAAATATTCAAACTTAAAATTTCAGCCTCCGGCTCCTCTCCGCTAGGAGAGGCGGGGGTGAGGCCAACAACACATGAAAAAAAATATAGCAGTAATTCTCGGCGATGGCATTGGGCCCGAAGTAACAAAGCAATCCATTAAAGTTTTGGATGCAGTAGCAGAGCAGTATGGCCACGAATTTGAGTACACTTATGTACTAATGGGTGCCGATGCCATTGATAAAACCGGCAGCCCATTGCCCGATGAAACGGTAGAGGTATGCCTGGCAAGTGATGCCATTTTATTTGGTGCCATCGGTCATCCCAAATATGACAATGACCCTACGGCAAAAGTGCGGCCTGAGCAAGGTTTGCTCAAACTTCGCAAGTCGCTGCAGTTGTTTGCAAATATTCGCCCCATCACTACTTACCCTTCCTTGCATCATTTGTCGCCGTTAAAAAGTAAGAATCTCGAAGGCGTGGATTTTATCGTGTTTAGGGAATTAACAGGCGGTATTTATTTTGGTAAAAAGGAAACCAATGAAGATAAAACCTACGCAGTGGATGAGTGTAGCTACAGTGCAGCAGAGATTGAAAGGGTAAGCCATTTGGCTTTTCAATATGCTCAAAAAAGGAGAAAAAAGTTAACCCTTGTTGACAAGGCCAACGTATTGGAAACTTCAAGGTTGTGGCGTAAAGTGGTACAGGATATCGCTCCGCAGTATGCAGATGTCACTGTTGACTTTTTGTTTGTAGATAACGCAGCCATGCAGATTATACAAAACCCCAAACAGTTTGATATAATGCTGACCGAGAATATGTTTGGTGATATTTTAAGCGACGAAGCAAGTGTTATCAGCGGGTCTTTGGGCTTATTGCCTTCTGCTTCGGTGGGCAATGGTAGTGCATTATTCGAGCCGATCCATGGATCGTATCCACAAGCTGCCGGTAAGGATATAGCCAACCCGATAGGCTCAATTTTAAGTGCTGCAATGATGCTGGAATATTTTGATATGAAAGAGGAAGCCGCCGCAGTTAGAAATGGTGTGGAGTGGACTGTTACGAATGGGTTTCTTACAAAAGACATTGATCCCATCAACTTTTATTTCACCTCCACCATCGGCGATTTGGTGAGCGAATATGTAGGTGGCAGCATACCTGGAGCGGTTAACAAGGGAAATATAGAGCTAAGAAAATCTACGATTATTTAGAATGTTCTGAACCGGCATTTGAGTGGGTTAATAGGCTTAGTAGGAGGAGCAATAAAAGTTTTTTCTAGCTTCCTTTCCCTCTAAACACAATAGTCCACTCATATCCATGTTCAGACAAATGAAGCAGCAATTAACCCAACTCCCATTTCCCTCTAATCCAATTAATCCACTCAAATAAAGGTTCAAACAAATGGCAAACTACTATACCGAAAACACCATACTCTACCTCAACGGAGATTTTGTAAAAGCATCAGACGCAAAGACTGATTTTTACGGCCAATCCTTGCATTATGGCTACAGTGTTTTCGAAGGTATCCGCTCTTATAAAATGGACAATGGGACAACTGAAATATTTAAAGCTGCAGCACATTTTGAGCGATTGAAAGCTTCTGCTTTGGCCATGAATATGCCCTACGAATTTAAAACAGATGAACTGATTGCTGCTACTTATAATGTACTTGAAAGAAACAACTTGCAGGATGCTTACATCCGCCCTGTTGTGTATGCTCCGGCTAATATGAGCTTCAATCTAAATACCGAATCTTACATAATGATTGCAGCCTGGGAGATGCAGCCATTTTTGGGTGATAAGTTGCTTAAAGTAATGACTTCTTCTTTTGAAAGGCCCAACCCTAAAGGGTTTAAAATAACTGCAAAAGCAGCTGGACATTATGTAAACTCCATACTAGCCAGCCAGGAAGCAAAGGCAAACGGTTATGATGAAGCATTACTAAATGATATGCATGGTTATGTGGCAGAAGGACCCGGGGCAAATGTTTTTTTCGAAAAAGATGGCACATTATTTACCCCATCATTAGGGAATATTTTACCAGGCATAACAAGAGCTACCGTGTTAGAAATATGTAATCAATTGGAAATACCTGTCGTAGAAAAGCAATTTACCACTGATGAATTAAAACAAGCCGATGCCGCTTTTTATTGTGGTACAGCCGCCGAAGTAATTGGCTGGGAATCATTGGACAGTGTTTCGTTTAAAAAGAACTGGAATGAAACAATCAGCAGGCAAATTCAGGATGCATATAAGAATTTTGTAATTGGTGTATCAGTAGGGGCGGGGCTTGCCCCTGCCCTCTAACTCGTATCAAAAAGTATAATATCAAACATATATAAAGTGGAACTTAACAAATACAGTAAAATACTAACGCAAGACGAAACCCAGCCAGCTGCACAAGCCATGCTTTATGGTATTGGACTAACCGAACATGACCTTACCAAAGCACAAGTAGGCATTTGCAGCATGGGTTACGATGGCAATACTTGCAACATGCACTTAAATGATTTGGCGAAACTGGTGAAGCAAGGTGTATGGGATGCTGATCTGGTTGGGCTCATATTTAACACCATTGGCATTAGCGATGGCATTAGCAATGGTACAGATGGGATGCGTTATTCGCTGGTGAGCCGTGATTTAATAGCCGATAGTATTGAGGCAGTATGTGGCGGTTTTTATTATGATGGGTTGATAGCCTTGCCGGGCTGTGATAAAAATATGCCCGGTGCCATTATAGCGATGGGCCGGTTAAACCGGCCTTCTATAATGGTGTACGGAGGTACAATAGCTCCTGGCTATTATAAAGATGAAGAACTGAATATCATTTCATCATTTGAGGCCCTTGGTAAAAAACTAGCTGGCACTATTACGCCAGACGATTTTAAACAAGTGGTAAAACATAGCTGCCCCGGTGCAGGTGCCTGCGGTGGCATGTACACCGCTAATACTATGGCTAGTGCTATTGAAGCATTGGGTATGAGTTTGCCTTACAGCAGCAGCAACCCAGCTATTAGTAATGATAAATCAGCTGAATGCTTGGATGCTGGCAAGGCCATAAAAATATTACTGGAGAAAGATATCAAACCAAAAGATATTATGACCAAAAGGGCATTTGAAAATGCCATAACAACAGTAATGATTTTTGGCGGCAGCACCAATGCCGTACTGCATTTAATAGCCATGGCCAAAAGTGTGGATGTAGATTTAACTCAGGACGATTTTCAACGCATCAGCGATAAAACCCCGGTTTTAGCCGACTTTAAGCCGAGTGGCAAATACCTGATGCAAGAATTACATGCACATGGCGGCGTTCCTGCTGTAATGAAATATTTATTAAGCAAAGGCTTATTACATGGCGATTGTATAACCGTTACCGGAAAAACAATTGCAGAAAATGTTGCAAACGTGCCAGACTTAAATTTTGATAAGCAAAAAATAATTTATCCCTTAGAGCAACCGCTGAAAGCAACAGGCCATTTGCAAATACTGTATGGTAACCTGGCCGAAAAAGGTTGTGTAGCAAAAATAAGTGGCAAAGAAGGCGAACGTTTCGAAGGCCCAGCAAGGGTGTTTGATGGTGAAAAAGATCTAGTAGCAGGTATTGCAAACGGCAGGGTGCAAAAAGGCGATGTAGTGGTCATTCGCTACGAAGGCCCCAAAGGTGCACCGGGTATGCCCGAAATGCTAAAGCCCACCAGCGCCATTACAGGAGCAGGTTTGGGTAAACATGTGGCTCTTATTACAGACGGAAGGTTTAGCGGTGGCAGCCATGGTTTTGTGGTAGGGCATATTACACCAGAAGCTTTTAATGGCGGGCTTCTTGCTTTTGTTAACGACAACGATACTATTGAAATAGATGCGGAAAAGAATACCATTATTTTAAAAGTAAGCGACGCAGAAATAGCCAAACGCAAAAAGCAATGGCAACAGCCAGCATTGAAAGAAACAAAAGGTGTATTTTTTAAATATGCCGTATGCGTAAAAGATGCTAGCCAAGGTTGTGTAACGGATGAAGCATAATGATTGTAGGTAACGGGAGAATGATTTTACCGACCACAGTTAAAACCAATAGCAATAGAAAAAAAATAAAAATGCATTTTAAAAATACTACATCATGGAAACACTTGAATTAATGGATAAACAAGTTGTTATTACTGATAAAACTACTACAGAACTATCCGGATCACAGGCCGTACTTGAGGCATTTATAGCCGAAGGTGTGGATACGATTTTTGGTTACCCAGGTGGTGCTATTATGCCCATTTACGACGCCTTGTACGATTATAAAGATAAAATAAAACATATATTAGTTCGCCACGAACAGGGCGGCATACATGCAGGCCAGGGTTATGCCAGGGTTTCGGGTAGAGTGGGCGTAGTATTTGCTACCAGTGGCCCAGGTGCTACCAATCTTGTAACCGGATTGGCAGATGCAATGATAGACAGTACACCACTTGTATGTATTACCGGGCAAGTGTTTGCGCATCTTTTGGGTACAGATGCTTTTCAAGAAACGGATGTGATTAACATAACCACACCGGTAACCAAATGGAATTATCAGGTTACGGATGCCAATGAAATACCAACGGTTTTGGCCAAAGCATTTTACATAGCCCGAACTGGCAGGCCAGGCCCAGTGTTAATAGATATTACTAAAAATGCCCAATTACAAAAAATTGATTATACCGGTTATGTTCCTTGTAATCATATAAGGAGTTACAGGCCAAAGCCAATCATCCGTAAGTCTTATGTGGAGGAGGCCGCACAATTAATAAATGAAGCTAAAAAGCCATTTATACTTTTTGGACAAGGCGTTATTTTAGGCAAAGCCGAAGCCGAGTTTAAAGCGTTTGTTGAGAAAACCGGTATCCCGGCAGCATGGACAATTATGGGTGTAGGTGCTATACCCACAAGCCATCCGCTAAATGTAGGTATGCTGGGTATGCATGGTAATTATGGCCCCAATGTACTCACCAACGAATGTGATGTATTGATTGCTATCGGTATGCGTTTCGATGACAGGGTAACCGGACGTTTAGATAAATATGCTAAACAAGCCAAAGTAATCCATTTGGATATTGACCCAAGCGAAATAGATAAAAATGTAAAAACAGCTGTACCCGTTTGGGGAGATTGTAAAGAAACCCTACCCATGCTTACAGCTTTAGTGGATGCAAAAGAACACAAAGAATGGCTACAGCAATTTGCCGACCACATGCAAAAAGAAGTGGCGTTGGTAATTAATGATGAGCTAAACCCAACCACCGAAGAACTACGTATGGGTGAAGTGCTAAACCAGCTAAACAAACTTACAAAAGGCGAAGCCATTATAGTAACCGATGTAGGACAGCACCAAATGGTGGCTTGCAGGTATGCAAAATTTAACCAATCTAAAAGCAATGTTACCAGTGGCGGATTAGGAACTATGGGTTTTGCATTGCCAGCAGCCATTGGTGCTAAGTTTGGAGCGCCAGAACGTACCGTGGTAGCTATAGCAGGTGATGGCGGTATTCAGATGACGATTCAGGAGCTGGGTACCATTATGCAATGCGATGTGGATGTAAAAATTATTATCCTCAATAATCGTTTCCTCGGTATGGTGCGGCAATGGCAGCAGTTATTTATGGATAAGCGCTATTCTTTTGTGGACATACAAAGCCCCGATTTTGTAGCAGTAGCCAAAGGCTACCGCATAGAAGGGCAGTGTGTAAATAAAAGAGAAGAACTGATACCGGCACTTACTACTATGCTAAACCATAAAGGTGCCTACTTGCTCGAAGTAATGGTGGGCAAAGAAGATAATGTTTTTCCGATGGTGCCACAAGGGTGCAGTGTAGCGGAGATAAGGCTTTCTTAAAAAAGTAAAAAGTAAAAAACCTCAATGGAAAAAGAACCAATTTATAACATTAAACATCGCTCTTATTATTTTGCCAAATATGTTGTACTTTATAAATAATCAGGAGTACGGTAGAATCTTTTTTTCAATGTTTGATCAGCTTCTTTGTAGTGCTACTTCTTAGGGTGCATATTTAGTAAAAGGCATTTCCGGAGTTTCAAAAAAGGATTTTCTTAATTTCAATGGAATAGCACTTAAGTCAGCAAACGAAAAAAAATATTGGCTTTGCCTTATCAAAGACACTGTAGATGTAGAACAAACGTTATTAAACGATTTTATAAAAAGAAGCAGATGAAATTTCTAAAAAAATAGCAACTATAATACTAAAGACTAAAGGCAACAATCGCTAAGTTTTTTACTTTTTACTTTTTACATTTTAATTATTATGAAACAGGAATACACCATCACCGTTTACACCGAAAATCATATTGGTTTACTAAATCGTATTGCAATTATTTTTTCCCGTAGAAAAATAAATATTGATAGCCTGAATACCTCCCCATCAGAAATAGAAGGCATCCATCGGTTTACCATTGTTATAGATGAAACCGAAGAAGTAGTACGTAAACTATGTAGGCAAATAGAAAAACAAGTTGAAGTTTTAAAAACCTATTTCAATACCAACGACCAAATCGTTTGGCAGGAAATGGCCCTGTACAAAGTTTCTACAGATGAAATAGCCGAAAAGGTAAAAGTAGAAAGGTTGCTACGTGAATACGGAGCCAGGGCAGTAGTTATTCGTAAGGATTATACCGTATTTGAAACCACCGGCCAAAGAGAAGAAACTGATAAACTTTTGGAAGTATTGCAGCCCTACGGCCTCATAGAATTTGTACGCACCGCTAGGGTGGCCATCATCAAAGACAGTAAAGGATTCAATGAAAAAATTAGAGAATTTGAACAGGAAATGCCCGGCGAAGAAATTATAGAAAATGAATTTTTAAACCAAGGTGCAGCCGTATTTACAATGTAGATATTAATGTATCATTTAATAATTTAAAATGGATAATGGGGAGCACACTCCCAAATCATCAATCTAAAATCACAACTAAAAAACATGGTAAATTATTTTAACACATTAACGCTACGAGAAAAATTGAATCAATTGGGCGTATGTGAATTTCTCGATGGTAGCAATTTTACAGATGGCGTACAAGCATTAAAAGGTAAAAAAATCGTTATCGTAGGTTGTGGTGCACAAGGTTTAAACCAAGGTTTAAACCTTCGTGATTCAGGGCTGGATGTAACCTATACATTGCGAAAAGAAGCCATAGAAAGCAAACGCCAATCCTGGAAGAGTGCTACAGAAAACGGCTTCGCCGTTGGTTCTTACGAAGCGCTAATACCTTCGGCCGACTTAGTAATTAACCTTACACCTGATAAGCAACACACCGCTGTAGTAACGGCTATTATGCCATTGATGAAACAAGGTGCTACACTAAGCTACAGCCATGGTTTTAATATTGTAGAAGAGGGCATGCAGATTCGTAAAGATCTTACCGTAATAATGGTGGCACCCAAATGCCCCGGCAGCGAAGTAAGGGCAGAGTATGTTCGTGGTTTTGGTGTGCCCACACTTATAGCAGTGCACCCCGAAAACGATCCCGAAGGTAAAGGATGGGAACAGGCAAAAGCCTATGCAGCAGGTACGGGTGGCCATAGGGCTGGCGTGTTAAAATCTAGTTTTGTAGCCGAGGTTAAAAGCGATTTAATGGGAGAGCAAACCATCCTATGCGGCTTGCTGCAGAGCGGTTCTATCCTTTGTTTTAATAAAATGGTAGAGAAAGGAATCGGCAACGGATATGCTTCTAAACTAATACAATATGGCTGGGAAGTAATTACCGAAGCCCTAAAGCAAGGTGGTATCACAGCCATGTTAGACAGGCTGAGTAACCCTGCAAAAATTAAAGCCTTTGAAATAAGCGAAGAGCTGAAAGGTATTATGCGTCCATTGTTTCAAAAACATCAGGATGATATTATGAGTGGTGAATTTAGCCGCACCATGATGGCCGATTGGGCGAACGATGATAAAAACCTCTTAGGCTGGCGTGCCGAAACCGGCGAAACCGCTTTTGAAAAATCAGTAGCCACCGCCGATAAAATTGCCGAACAGGAGTTTTTCGACAATGGATTATTAATGGTGGCCATGGTACGTGCCGGTGTAGAACTTGCTTTCGAAACCATGGTAGAAGCAGGTATTAAACCCGAGAGTGCTTACTATGAATCGTTACACGAAACACCTTTGATTGCCAACACCATAGCCCGTAAAAAATTGTTCGAAATGAACCGGGTTATTTCGGATACGGCAGAGTATGGATGCTATTTATTTAACCATGCCTGCGTACCGTTGTTGGCTAATTTTATGACATCTGTAGAAACAGATACTATCGGTAAAAACTTTAACGATGGTATAGATAATGGTGCCGATAACAAAACGCTGATAGCAGTAAACAGGGCATTACGCAGCCATCAAATAGAACAAGTAGGCGATGTACTACGGCAAGCCATGACTTCTATGAAAGCGATTGCTACGGTGGCGTAAAAAGAATATGGGCGTTCCGCCGCCATGCAAGTAGTTCTTTATTTAAGGGAGCAAACATGGCGGCGGCGGGCTTTCCGTTCCAATTTTTTTTGGCCATTCTAATATTCCTTTAATGGATACGGACTGGGCCAAAAAAAGATTTCCACTACAATCCCTAACGCAGCGATCATGCCATTTTTACACTGTGGTCGGTGTCTTCACCGACAACCGATTAAGTTGCAAGGTCACTAAATTGTGTGGTCGGTGAGGACACCGACCACGGCATTTGAGGATGTCGATCACAGCTTGACATTCAAAAAATGATATGCTTATAATCAATGGCCTAAAAAGCCCAATAGTAGCAATCAGTTGAACGGAGCGTCGCCACTAAAGTTCAATCAGGGAACGGCTTTCGCTGGGATTACAAAATTAAAATAAACAATACGGCATCAATACTTAACATGACATCATCCACTCCACATACACAACTCAACTTTATAGCAGCAGCCGAACGGCTAAAGCATGTAGTGCTGCATACACCACTAAGCTTTAACCAAAACCTTTCTAAAAGATTTGGGGCTTACATATACCTTAAAAGAGAAGATATGCAGGTGGTGCGCAGCTACAAACTGCGTGGTGCCTATAACATGATGAGCAGCCTTACCCCCGACGAATTGAGCAGGGGTGTAGTATGTGCAAGTGCAGGTAACCATGCACAGGGCTTTGCTTATAGTTGTAAAAAATTGAATACCAAAGGCGTGGTATTTATGCCGGTAATTACACCTAACCAAAAGGTGAGCCAAACTAAAATGCATGGCGAAGATTTTATAGAAATTAGATTGATTGGCGACACTTTTGACGACTGTGCATTTGCAGCCAAAAAATACACCGAACAAAACGGTATGACTTTTATTCCACCATTTGACGATTTGCGGATTATAGAAGGGCAAGGCACTGTAGGCGTTGAGATTTTAGAAGACATGCAGGATGTGGACTACATTTTTTTACCAGTAGGTGGCGGCGGATTAAGTGCTGGTGTAGGAACGTATTTTAAAACATTTTCGCCCCAAACAAAAATTATTGGTGTGGAGCCGGAAGGTGCACCAAGCATGTACGAAGCACTGAAAGCCGGCCATCCTGTTACCCTTGATAGTATTGAAAGATTTGTAGATGGTGCTGCTGTAAAACGGATTGGTGATGTTACTTTTCCATACTGTAAAGAAGCACTTTACGATATGCACTTGGTAGCCGAAGGTAAAGTTTGTACTACCATTTTAAAACTCTATAACGAAGATGCTATAGTAGCAGAACCCGCAGGGGCATTGAGTATAGCTGCATTAGATGCGTATGCCGAACAGATAAAAGGTAAGACAGTAGTTTGCATTCTTAGCGGCAGTAATAACGATATAGACCGGATGCAGGAAATAAAAGAACGCTCCTTGCAATACGAAGGATTGAAGCATTATTTCCTCATTCGCTTTGCACAGCGGCCGGGTGCTTTAAAAGAATTTGTAAACCATGTATTGGGGCCTACCGATGACATTACAAGGTTTGAGTACATGCAAAAACACAATAAAGAAACCGGCCCTGCTCTTGTGGGTATAGAACTTCGCGGCAAAGAAGATTATGGTGTGCTGCTGCAAAATATGGAGCAGTATAATATCAATTTTACCGAAGTAAAAGGGGATGGAAATTTATATGGTTATCTTATTTCTTAGCCTTGTAAAGAGCTGCTACATTGATGCAACATCTGTTTGGTGTAAACAATTTTGGTAACGATATTTACCTACATGATTACGTTTAAAGCCACAATTCAAAAATTCGACAGCATGGGAGAGAAAACCGGCTGGACTTATATTGAAATACCTGCGGCCATTGCCCAACAGTTAAAGCCTGATAATAAAACAGCTTTTAGGGTAAAAGGAAAATTAGATGATTGGGAGTTTTCATCGGTGGCGTTATTGCCAATGGGGGGTGGCAGTTTTATTATGGCTTTAAAGGCCACCGTTCGCAAAGCGATTGGAAAACGAAAAGGTGCACAATTGCTAGTAGCTATGGAATTAGATCATACAGCCTTTGTTCTTTGTAAGGAGTTAATGGATTGCCTAGCAGACGACCCAATGGCACTGGCTTATTTTAATAAACAGCCAGGTTCTCATCAAAAATATTTTAGTAACTGGGTTAATAGTGCCAAAACAGAACCCACCAAAACAAGGCGTATTGCCCATACCATATCTGCCATGCTAAAAGGGCAGAATTATGGTGCTATGTTACGAAGCCTTACAAAAGAGTAGTAAGCCATCGAAAGTAAGGTTCATAGTTGCTGTAATGTTTTCTTCGGTAATCGTAAGTGGCAGCCCAACGCCTCATATAGTATTACCAGTTAAGTTATTTTGATGTCTTCCGGTTTTCTGATATGGCAAAACAGTAGGTAGCTGGCCAAATCGTTTTTTACTACTTTAACATCCCATACAGTGGGTTATTTTTTATGGGGTTACTAATGAGGTATTGATTTTACTGTGGTAGTTACATAACGCCAATGCAAACAGAATGCTTTAAAACGATGTTTTAATTTAAATGTAAAGCCCTGCCCATCCATTTGTTTTTACTTGTATATTCCCTAACCCATTGCATTCGCAATGGCAAAACGAACAGCCTTATGAAATACATCGGAGCCATCGATCAGGGCACTACCAGCAGCCGGTTTATGATTTTTAACCAACAAGGGCAGGTCGTTTCTTTTGCCCAAAAAGAACATGCCCAAATTTTTCCCCAACCAGGCTGGGTAGAACACGACCCCTTGGAAATACTGGAAAATACAAAACTTACCGTAGCCGAAGCCGTAATAAAAGCCGGGCTTACAGCCGCTAGTATTGCCGCCATTGGCATTACCAACCAAAGAGAAACAACCGTGGTTTGGAATAAACATACGGGCAAGCCTTACCACAATGCCCTCGTTTGGCAGGATATGCGAAGCCAGGATGTGGTGGATGATTGTACCCAAAAATTTGGTGCCACAGGGTTTGCAGCCAAAACCGGCCTGCCTTTTTCTTCATATTTCAGTGGCATGAAATTAAAATGGCTGCTGGATAATGTGACAGGATTAAGAGCTGCCGCCGAAAGCGGCGATGCCATTTTTGGCACCATCGACACCTGGCTAATATGGAACCTAACCGGCGAACATAAAACCGATGTTACCAATGCCAGCCGAACCATGCTGATGGATTTACAAACTTTAAGTTGGGATGATGATATTTTACAAGCACTCAATATTGCCCGGCAAATGCTGCCGGAAATTTGTGCCAGTGCAGGCTGGCTGGGCAATGTGGCCGATGGTGCTTTTAAAAATATTCCCATTATGGGTTGCCTCGGCGATCAGCAGGCGGCATTGGTTGGGCAAACTTGTTTTGCCGCAGGTCAGGCAAAAAATACCTACGGTACAGGCTGTTTTATGCTAATGAATACTGGTGAAAAAATTGTGCCGAGCCATAACGGATTGCTTACCACTGTAGCTTATAAAATAGGCAATCAGCCCTGCCATTATGCACTAGAAGGCAGCATAGCTGTAACCGGCAGCCTGGTGCAATGGCTCCGGGATAATATGGGCATCATAAAAACCAGCGATGAGATAGAAGCGCTGGCAGCATCGGTGCCGGATAATGGCGATGTATATATGGTACCTGCCTTTAGCGGATTGTACGCACCTTACTGGCGTAGCGATGCCCGAGGTATTTTGGCCGGGCTTACCCGGTTTGCCACCAAAGCACATTTGGCCAGAGCGGTGTTGGAAGCTACAGCCTACCAAACCCTGGATGTGCTGGAAGCCATGGAAGCCGATAGTGGTATTCAACTAAAGGCTTTGAATGTGGACGGCGGCATGGTGGTGAATCATTTGCTGATGCAGTTTCAGGCAGATATGGTGCAAGTGCCGGTGCAGCGGCCCACTGTAAACGAAACCACAGCCCTGGGTGCAGCTTATGCAGCCGGCCTTGCAAGTGGCTACTGGCCAAGCTTTGAAGCACTAAAACAAAACCACCAGATTATCCAAACCTGGCAGCCTCTTATGCCAATCGAAAAAAGGGATGCCCTGTATAAAAACTGGAAAAAAGCGATTGAGAAATCTTTTAATTGGGTGTAGTAAGTGTTCGGTTTTTAAAGCATTTGAAATGGTTACTTCTTTAGAACGTGTCTTTTTGTGCGTAGATAAATGAGGTACATTTTATTATTCATGACCATTTTGCTCCTCGTAATAATTTTACAATACACATTTGTCCCCTAAAAGCAATCCCTTAATGGCTTGTAATACCAATATCCAATATTGCTTTTTTCGATAATCCGGTTGGAGAATTTTGCCAACAAATCAGTTCAGGGTAAAGAGGCGTGGTCACGAATTTTTTTTCATCTCTAATAACTCAATTATTTTCTTTAGCTGCCCAACTTGTTCTTTCAGCAGTTGGTTTTCCAGCTTTAAAAGTTCAATAGACGGTAGGTTTTGCGGCGTGTTAAAATCATTCTCTCTGGCTTTTAAGGTCGGCGTAAGAGTTTTTGCGTATTGCTCTATTTTTTCAGGCGTTGTTTGTAGCGCTTTAGCTATTTCTTTCAGGGTATAGTAATTCACCTTTCCAGATCTTTCTATCTGGCTAATAAGTCCTTTTGTTTTAGAAATTTGATTGGCAAGTTGCTGCTGACCAAGGCCTGCCAGTACTCTTAAATTTTTTATGGCTTTACCGATATGCATTTATATTGTAAACTGCATTTCGCTAAATATTCAGAACTCCTTACCCAGAGAACTGAAATCGCTTATTATTCGCAATCTAAAAGCCCGATAGTAGCATTCAGATGAACGGAGTCCCGTAATGCTACGGG
>JAYUOV010000120.1:0-5060 GCA_043760535.1 Chitinophagaceae bacterium | reverse complement strand
GCGACTGGGCCTGGCAAACGCAAATAGAAACACAACAAAGAGTAAAAAAATACAATATCTGGATGCCGCAGATTCATGTGGATTACCATGAGCAGGGCTATAACGAACCGTATTATTTTGCACCGGCTGCTGAGCCTTTTCACGAAGTAATAACCCCATGGCAACGGGAATTTCAAACAAGTATCGGCCGCAACCATGCCCGTTATTTCGATGCCAAAGGATGGCTCTATTTTACCCGTGAAAGGTTTGATTTATTATACCCGAGTTATGGCGATACATGGCCCACATACAACGGGTCCATAGGTATGACGTATGAGCAGGGTGGTGGCGGCCGTGGCGGCATTGCAGTTATTAACGAGGACGGCGATACACTTACCCTAAAAGACAGGCTTACGCATCATTACACTACCGGCATCAGCACCGTAGAAATGGCTTCGTTAAACGCAGGAAAACTGGTGGAGAATTTTAAAAAATTCTTTGAGAATGCAAAGGTAAACGGCGTAGGCGAATACAAAACTTTTGTGGTAAAAGGCAAAGGCAATGAAGGCAAAATAAAGACGCTTACCGAGATGCTGAAAAGGAACGGAATTGAGTTTGGCTATGCCAATAACGGTACTTACAACGGCTATAATTATTTCAACACCAAGACCGAAAATTTTAGCCTGGAAACCGGCGACCTTGTTATCAATACCACACAGCCGAGGGGCAATATGGTAAAGGTGTTGTTCGAACCAAAATCGAAGGTTTCGGATAGTGCTACTTACGATATTACCGCATGGGCTTTACCGTATGCGTATGGTTTGCAGAGTTATGCGGTTAAAGAAAAACTGGCGTCCAACCCAACCTATTCTGTGCCGTTTTTAACAGCTATCAACAAAGGCGAAGTGTATGGTTTTATTAAGCCATGGGAATCGCTGGATGATGTACGGTTTTTAACTGCCCTGATGAAAAAAGGGATCAAAGTAAGGCAGACTGCCAAAGCCACGGAAGTGAACGGCAGAAAGTATCCGGCGGGTTCGCTGATCATTATCCGCACCTCTAATAATGGCGTTGCCAATTTCCAAAATACGGTGGTGGACGAAGCTGCAAAACTGAATGTGCGGCTGGATGTGGTGGGTACCGGCTTTATGGATAAAGGTGCCGATTTTGGCAGTGGTGATGTAAAGACTCTATGGGCACCCAAAGTGGCCTGCCTTACTGGCGAAGGCGTTAGCAGCCTAAGTGCAGGAGAAGTCCGTTTTTATTTTGAAAAGGAAATCAATTACCCTGTAACCCTTATTAATGCTACCGATGCAGGCCGTGTAGATTGGAAACGGTTTGATGTATTGATTATGCCCGATGGCAACTACCGGAATTTATTTGCCAAAGATGGCGCCCTTAAAACATGGGTAGAACAGGGCGGATTGCTGGTTACGATTGAAGGTGCGGTAAACCAACTGGCCGCTGCCGATTGGGGCCTGAAACTGAAAAAAGATGACAACGATAAAGACAAGGAAAAGCCGGGCTATGACGACTTAAAAAAGTACACCGAAAGTGAACGTGATTACCTGAAAGAGAGCAACCCCGGAAGCATATTTAAGTTGGAAATGGACAACAGCCATCCGCTTGCTTATGGATACCCCGATTACTATTATACCCTTAAAGGCGGCACCGATGTGTTTGAGTTTTTAAAGGAAGGCTGGAACGTAGGCTATATTAAAAAAGACAATCAGGTGGCTGGTTTTACGGGAGTAAAAGCCAAACAAAAATTACAGGACGGCACCCTGATTGGCCAAATGGATGTTGGCCGTGGCTCCGTCGTTTTTCTGGCGGACGACCCGCTGTTCCGCAGCTTTTGGCAGAATGGAAAATTGCTTTTTTCTAATGCTGTGTTTTTAGTTGGGCAGGGTGGGGGATTTAAGTTGTAAGGGGTGGGTTTGGAATTGGTAAAGGCTGCTGCCGCAGGAATGAGGTGTAAGGCTTGTGGGTTGGTTCCTGTGGTTGGGGTTACTTGATTATAATTATAGCAGTTTTGATTTTGTAAGTCAAGTAATGTTGCAACACCGGCCGGAAGGCCGACGCTCATAGGTGAAATCCCAGCCAGGACGGAAAAGTTTCGCAAATTTTATAGCGATGCTATAGTTTAATAAGCATATTTTTAGAACTGTTTATAAATTGGTGAGCATAAAGAATCGCTCGTTTTGTTAGGGTTTGGGAAGCTTTTGGTTATAGGACGAACAAGGGCGTGGGTCGTCCTAACACAACTACCAAATTGCAATGCAGAGGACCAACATGGGATAGAAAACTATTTTTAGTAATTGAAAGTAATCGGGACATAGCTGACATCATTGGAATAAGAAATTCTTTTACACCAATTATAAAATCTTAACCAAATGGATATAAAAAATGACAATGTTGCAACTACTGGTTTAAAATCATGGGAACAAATAGGAACTATTGCAATTGATTTTGCTAATTACCTTAACGAATTACCAACACTCAAAGGAATTGATCTGCAAGAATTATTAAAAGACGGCTGGCATCAAGTTGGTTTTCGATTTGGGGTATCTCTTATTGATAAAAGTGACACTTTAAATTTTGATATCGTCTTATCGAAAAAAAACGAAGATGAAACGTCTAAATACGGATACGTTTCCAGAGAAGTTAACAAACTCGACTTCTTAAGTTTAGTAGTAAATTCTAATGCCAATGTTTTAAACATAATCCACTTTGAGAATCAGGATATAGATTTTAAAGAGTTAAACAATATCGAAGAATAAAACTACATGTCCATTCACACTCAAAATTTCGTTCTGTAAACGAAATTTCAAAAAAATTTAGAATGTTGTACTCCGAAGAAAAGTAATGCGGAAGCAACAGAAAGAGTGCCAAACAATTTGGTGCAAAAGCAACCTAAGGGATGAAAATCCATAATAAATAAGTTATAAAAATTAAAATTATGTATTGTATTGATTGCGGAACACAAATTACAGACAATTCTAAATTCTGTCCACATTGCGGCAAAAAACAACCTGTAGATGAACCGAATTTTAAGGAAAAAATTGCAGACGTAATTATTGAAAGAGAAATCACAAGGCAAGTAATTGAAGCTCATAAATCTTCTCTTGATTATCAATTTTTAAAGAAAACTATTGGGTGGTATTTAGCTTGGGTTATTCTACACCTTGGAATTTTGTTGATTGCATCAGATGGGATATTTGACGGTAACAACATGGATGGAAGCAAAGATTTTTGGCCAACTGGAAAGTATGCTGAATTACGTGATTACGACATAACTGAATTTTTAGTCTATTCTATCTTTTCACTGGCGATACTAATTGTCTGTAGCATGGTAAGGAGTCAAAAGTCGGATGAAGTCAACAAAGCAACTAAACCTGATAAATAGAGAAAGAAGGAATGGAACCGGCAGTTTTTACTGCAAAGCCCTTCTCCGCCGTTGTTGGTGTTTTCACCAACAACGAATTTGATGACTATTGCAAAAACTCTTTTTTTATTCAACTGTATCAAATTAATTAAACAATCATTTCAAAGTAGATATTAATTAATAGGTGATAACATTAACAACACCGTTAATAGACCCGCTTCCCTACTTTGAAAACGTAAATACCTGCTGTTGTACTTTGGCGGCTTTATAAACCGCATTGAAGTTTTCAATAGACTTAAACTGTAATTGAGTCACTATTTTGAACTCATAAAATACATTAAATGAGGTACTCTTAAATGGCCAGGGTTCTACACAAATATCTTTATTCGGTTTGTAATACACTTTATTCATATCACCATCTGTACTTTCAGAGATTTCCATTTTTCTTCCATCGGTTTGTATTTTATCTAAACAAATCAATAAGGAACAGGCATCGCACCATTCAAGTATTCTGTATAATCCATCTGCATCTTTTTTGGTAAGATGTAAATTTTTTAAAATAGTTGTTCTGTATTTTTCCTGATCCTTTAAAAAGCTATTCAGCTTTTTATCCGTTTTTCGATTATCGTTATCGTACAAAAATTTAATGTGAAGTGAAGTAAGTAAACCATTTAACTGGCTTTTGGCATTGCCAATTTCCATCAGGCTGTGCAAAGGTGTTAAATCAGTTACAGGATTTTCGTTTGAAACTGTAAAGCTTCTTGGTGCGCCGGCCGCAGTTAGGTTTTGGCCGGCAAGCGTTTCAGTTACTCCATCATCATGTTCAGATACGGCTATGAGGAGAGGCACGATAACTTCTACCGGCAAATCAATAGCATATTGATAGGCTATCATTGCAGCAAGTAACCCATGCGACCGCTGTGTGATTATTTTCCAACCATTTTGATGGGATAAGACGATCATTTAAAAGTTCAGGAAAATATTTTACTTAATTACTCCCGGCTAATTGGTTCTAATAAACGTGCCAATATTTTGTCCTTCGGGTTTTTACTAATAAACCGCTCATGAACATAAGTGAGGTCACTCAGTCATCTGGGTTTCACGGTAAGATGCAGAAATTTTATAACGGCTGCCTGTAAAAACCCCGAAGGGCATTGTCATTAATTTAAGCAAGGTCACAAGGTCTGTCATAGCAACATCGTGGCGACATTTTATTCAGGTTTTCAATAAAAATGTGTCACCCCGAAGGGGCTTAGGTTAATAATTTACGCTATTTACTACCAAAATATCGCCACGATGTGGCTCTTAAAAAATCAAATTGTTTTACTTAACGACATTGCCCGAGGGACAAATGTTGATGGAACTGACTACATGGACAAAGCCCCTGCTAGAAAAATGCTAACTGGGGCTTTGTAGTTATAGTTTGTTTGGCAACTCCATCAATTCATCAACAATACATTCACACTCCGTTGCAAAATATTAAAAGCAATTTCTGCCATCAGGTTTTCTTTGTCCAGAGTAGGGTTTACTTCGGTTACTTCAAAGCAGCAGATTTTACGGCTCTGCATTAGTTTGCTAATCAGGTCTTCTACTTCCCGTTCTTTAAGGCCATTGCTTACGGGTGTGCCGGTGCCTTTGCTAATGGTGCTGTCGAGGCTGTCCACATCAAAACTGATATAGATATCGGTGCAGTCGC